>NZ_JBGCCS010000015.1:0-189316 GCF_041262645.1 Streptacidiphilus sp. EB129 | reverse complement strand
GCCTGACCCCCCCCCCCGCGGTGCGCCTCTCTGACGCCCGCCCCGCCCCCGCCCCCCCCCCCCCCCCCCCGCCCCCGCGCGCCCCGGCCCCCCCCCCCCCCCCCCCCCGGGGGGCCCCCCCCCCGGGGGCCCCCCCCCCCCGCCGCTCCGCCGGAACCCGCCACCCGCCCGCCGCTGCCCGTCAAGATGGTCATCGCCGGGGGCTTCGGCGTGGGCAAGACCACCACCGTCGCGGCGATCTCCGAGATCGAGCCGCTGACCACCGAGGCCAGCATCACCGCGGTCGCGGCCGGCGTGGACGACCTGACCCACACCCCGCACAAGACCACGACCACCGTGGCCATGGACTTCGGCTGCATCACCCTCGACCCGACGCTGAAGCTCTACCTCTTCGGCACCCCCGGCCAGGACCGCTTCGGCTTCATGTGGGACGACCTGGTCGAGGGCGCGCTCGGCGGTCTCGTCATCGTGGACACCCGGCGCCTGGACGACTGCTTCGCGGCCGTCGACTACTTCGAGAACAAGGGCCTGCCGTTCGCGATCGGGGTCAACGTCTTCGACGGCAGTCTGGGCCACGACCTGGACGAGGTGCGCTGGGCCCTGGACATCTCCTCCTCGGTGCCGCTGGTGCTGTTCGACGCCCGCGAGCGCGGCTCGGTCCGCGACGCCCTGCTGGTGGTCCTGGAACTCGCGCTGGAGCGCGCCGAACGCTGACCGGGCGCCACGGGTGCACCGCTCGCGGCGGCGCACCCGGCCCGGCCGCCGCAGCGACCCGCCTCAGCGGCTGCGGCGGACCCCGGCGGAGACCAGCAGCCGCCCGGCGAGCCAGAACAGACCCAGCGTCACCAGGGCCAGCCCGGCGACCAGTACCGCGCCGCCGACCACCTTGGTGTAGTCCTCCTGTGACAGCCCGTCCACGATGTAGCGGCCGAGCCCGCCGAAGGCGACGTACGCCGCGATGGTCGCGGTCGAGACGATCTGGATGGCGGCCGAGCGGATCCCGCTCAGGATCAGCGGCAGTGCGACCGGGATCTCGACCTGCGCCAGGATCCGCAGCGGGCCCATGCCCATCCCCCGGGCCGCGTCCACCAGCGAGCGGTCCACGGTGCGGACCGCCTCGTAGGTGGTGACCAGGATCGGCGGGACCGCCAGCGCGACCAGCGGCACCATCACCGGGGTCAGCCCCAGGCCCATCAGGATGGTCAGCAGCACCAGCAGCCCGAAGGTGGGCAGCGCCCGGGCCGCCGTCGCCAGCAGCGCCAGCGCGTTGCCGCCGCGCCCGGTGTGGCCGGTGACCAGGCCGACCGGCAGCCCGATCAACGCGGCGATGCCCAGCGCCAGCAGCGAGTACTCGACGTGCTCCAGCAGTCGTTGCGGGATCCCGTCGGCACCGCTCCAGTTGGCGCTGTCGCTGAAGAAGGCGTTGAGGAAGTGGAAGAGGTTCACCGCGCCGCCCAGGGGGTGAGGAGCCGGCGCAGCAGCACCAGCACGCCGTCGACGAGGATCCCGATGACGGCGATGGTGATCACGGAGCTCCAGGCCAGGATGGGCCGGTGGTACTGGTTGGCGTCGGCGAGCAGGTTGCCCAGCGCACCCTCGTTGCCGATCAGCATGCCGACGCTGACCATGCTGATGCTGGACACCGCCGCGACCCGCAGCCCGGCGACGATCGCCGGTACCGCGATCGGCAGCTGGACGTGGACGTAGCGCCGGACCGGGCCGAAGCCCATGGCCGTCGCCGCCGCATGGGTCTCCTCGGGCACCGAGCGCACCCCGTCGGTGATCGCCGGGATCAGCACCACCAGGGTGTAGAGGGTGAGCGGGATCATCACGGTGGTGTCGGTCTGCCCGGTCCAGTCGATGAGCAGCACGAAGATGGCCAGCGAGGGCAGCGCGTAGAAGACCGTGCTCACGCCGAGCACCGGTCCGTAGATCCAGCGGAAGCGGACGCAGAGCTGCCCCAGCGGCAGCGCGATCAGCAGTCCGATCAGCACCGGGACCAGCGCCAGCCGCAGATGCCAGCCGACCAGCGCGAGGTAGCTGTGCTGCAGATCACTCGGCATCCGGAAGAAGCCGCCCATCAGGCGCCGACCGCCTGGGCACGCGCGTCCGCCGGCGACTGCTCCGCGTGCGCGGCGCGGATCGCGGCCGCGATGGTCTCCTGGGCGACGACGCCCACGGCCCGTCCCTCCCGGTCGACCGCGACGGCCCAGCCGGTGGGCGAGAGCACCGCGGAGTCGAGGGCGGCGCGCAGAGAGTCGGTTCCGGCGGTGAACCCGTGGCCGAAGTCGATCAGGCTGTTGTCCCCGGCCGCGCGTCCGGCCGCGTCGGCCCAGCCCAGCGGGCGGCCCTCGGTGTCGGTGACCAGCAGGTAGGGGGTCTGCGCGACGGTGGCCGCCGCCATCTGCTCGGCGGTGCTGTCGACGGCGACGATCGGCCTGGTGGTGAGCTCCAGGTCGGCGGCGGCGAAGAAGGACAGCCGGCGGATGCCGCGGTCCACGCCGAGGAAGTCCTCGACGAAGGCGTCCGCGGGACGGGAGAGCAGCTCGGCCGGCGGCGCGTACTGGGCGAGCCGGCCGCCCTCGCGCAGCACCGCGACCATGTCGCCGATGGTGATGGCCTCGTCGATGTCGTGGGTGACGAAGACGATGGTCTTCCCCAGTTCGGACTGGATCCGCAGCAGTTCCTCCTGGAGTCCCTTGCGGACCACCGGGTCGACGGCGGAGAAGGGCTCGTCCATCAGCATCACCGGCGGGTCGGCGGCCAGCGCGCGGGCGACGCCGACGCGCTGCTGCTGGCCGCCGGAGAGCTGGTAGGGGTAGCGCTTGGCCAGCGCCGGATCGAGGCCGACCCGTTCCATCAGCTCCATCGCCCGGCTCCGGGCCCGGTGCCGGTCCCAGCCGAGCAGCCGGGGGACGGTGGCGATGTTCTCCACGATGGTGCGGTGCGGGAACAGCCCGGCGTGCTGAATGACATATCCCATACTCCGGCGCAGCGCGGTGACCGGCTGCTCGCGGATGTCCCGGCCGTCCAGGGTGATTCGGCCCCCGGTCGGGTCGATCATGCGGTTGATCATCCGCAGGGTGGTGGTCTTACCGCAGCCGGAGGGGCCTACCAGCACGGTGATGGATCCGTCCGGGATCTCCAGAGTGAGCCGGTCCACAGCGGTGGTGCCGTCCGGATACTGCTTCGTCACAGCGTCGATCAGTATCAAAACCGTACATAACCCTTCGGGCACGCCAAAGTAACGGACCCTCATCCTCTGAGACCCGCGCATGCGCGTCAACGTCCGGTTGTTCGACACCGCCGTCCATCGGCGCGGCAGTTCTGGCAGAGTTCTGCCCTGCGCCCGGGAGATACCATCCGCGCGTATGCCTTATGTATTACTCACGAACGCTTGCTACATTGCGCAACCGTGGAACCGGTAGCCGGGATCGAACAGTCCTACCTCCTGCACCGTCCTGCCATCCCGGCACAGCGGTGCTGCCACGACCTGTTCTGACCAGGGGCTTTCGGGCCCACCCCACCGAGCGGCCGGCTGGACCGCGCGGCGCACCGAGGATGTGACCATGAGCGACACCAGGATTGGCGGCCGGGCCGGAGCCCGTCGCGGTGGCGGTGCGCCCGCTCCGGAGCCGGGCGCGGGGGGTCCTCCGTCGGGCGGCCGGGCGGCGATGCGCAAGGTACGTAAGAAAAAGCGGAGTCCGCTCAAGATCATAGCCATGGTGGTGGCGGGCCTCGTGCTCCTCACCGCCGGCGCCGGTTACCTGTACTACCAGCACCTCAACGGCAACATCACGGCCGACTCCCTCTACAACGGCACCAGCGGTTCGGCCGGTACGGAGAAGGTCGACGCCTACGGGCACAGCCCGATCAACCTGCTGGTCATCGGCTCCGACACCCGGAGCACCGCCGAGGACTGCAAGATCGGCGGTGACTGCGCCAACAGCGGCGCCGGCGCCAACGCGGACGTGGAGATGCTCGTCCACGTCTCGGCGGACCGCAGCAACGCGACGGTGATGAGCATCCCGCGCGACCTGGAGACCCAACTCCCGGCCTGCACCGACCCCAAGACCAAGGCGCACACCGACGGCGGCACCGGGATGATCAACAGCGCGCTGGCCTTCGGCCCCGGCTGCAGCGTCGCCGCGATCCACCAGCTCACCGGCATACCCATCGACCACTTCGCCATGGTCGACTTCTCCGGCGTGGTCGCCATGTCGGACGCGGTCGGCGGCGTGAGCGTCTGCGTGGACAACAACGTCTACGACCCCTACTCGCACCTCAAGCTGGCCAAGGGCACGCACACCCTGCTGGGCATGTCCGCGCTGCAGTTCGTCCGGACCCGGCACGGCTTCGGCGACGGCGGCGACCTGGGCCGCACCTACGCCCAGCACACCTTCCTCAGCGGCGTGATCGCCAAGCTGAAGAGCGGCAGCACGCTGACCGACCCGCTGGCGCTGAACGGCCTCGCCGAGGCGGCGACCAAGGCCCTCACCGTGGACACCGGCCTGGGCAGCATCGACAAGCTGGTCGGCCTGGCCTCGGACCTGAACAAGGTCCCGTCCAAGCGGATGACCTTCACCACCATGCAGAACAACCCCGACCCCACCAACTCCAACCGCGTGGTGCTGGGCACCGGGGCGCAGACGCTGTTCGACAGCATCATCAACGACCAGTCGCTGACCGCCGACGACGGCTCCAAGGCCGCCCCGAGCGCCGGTTCCTCGGCCGCGCCCGCCTCCTCCGCCCCGGCTCCCGCCGCGGCCCCGCAGGCCGTGCCCGACAGCCAGATCACGGTCAAGGTCGAGAACGGCAGCGGGCTCAGCGGCCGGGCCACCACCGTCCGCGACGGTCTGGTCAGCCAGGGCTACAACTCCGCCAGCAGCGTGGCCAACGCCGCCAGCAACACCAGCACCACCACCCTGTTCTACGGCGCCGGCCACCAGGCCGAGGCCAAGCAGCTGGCGGCCTCGCTGGGACTGCCCGGTTCCGCACTGCAGCAGGGCAGCAGCAGCCGCTACATCCTGGTGATCGGTACGGACTGGAAGTCCGGGGCCACCTTCGCCGGCAGCGGCGGCGGCTCCTCGGCCTCGGCCGCGCCGGTCAACACCAAGGTGGCGCTGGCCAACAGCCACAACCAGACCGCCGACCAGCACGGCTGCGTCGCGGTCAGCACCCAGGACACGGTGTCGCTGCCGGGCTACGGCGGGATGTCCCCGATCCGGGCCTTCAGCGTCAGCACGGACGTGCCGGTCTCCGCACCGTGACGCGGCGGTCGGTGCAGGGCGCGGGCGGGCGGGTTCGGTAACGTAGGCCGCGCGACGCGACGGGGCGGGGGTGCCACGGCACCCCCGCCCCGAGCCGTTCCCGGACCCGGGCGCTCCCGGGGTGCGCGGCATCCGCGTCGCGGCCGGGCCGAGCGGTACCGACGAAGGAGATGCATGCCCAGGCGTCCGCCCCCGGCGTGGGCACGCGAGTGGGACGTGCTCGGCGTGATAGCGCTGGGCGGCGGCCTCGGCAGTGTCGCCCGGTACGGACTGGCGCGGCTCTGGCCGACGCCGGCCGGGACCTTCCCCTGGGCGACCTTCACCACCAACGTCAGCGGCAGCCTCGCCCTGGGCGCGCTGATGGTCTACGTGCTGGAGGTCTGGCCCCCGTCCCGCTACCGCCGGCCCTTCCTGGGCGTGGGCATCCTGGGCGGGTTCACCACCTTCTCCACCTCCATGCTGGAGACCCGCGGCCTGCTGGCGGCCCGTCAGTTCTCGCTCGCGGACTCCTATGCGCTGGGCAGCCTGGTGGCCGGCCTGGCCGCGGTCTGGACCGGCGTGGCGCTGGCCCGGCTGGTGGCCCGGCTCCCGGTACGGCGTGGGCCGCGCCGCCGCGGCGAGGTGATGGCCTGGAAGCTGGCCCACCCGGTGATCGACCCGGACACCGACCCCGCGCTGCCGCAGCGCGCCGACCGAAGCACGGTGACCGACTGATGCCCGTCCTGATGGTCTTCCTCGGCGGCATGATCGGCGCCCCCGCCCGCTACCTCGCCGACCGCGCGGTCCAGGCCCGGCACGAGAGCGTGTTCCCCTGGGGCACCTACGCCGTCAACATCGCCGGTGCGTTCGTCCTCGGCTGCCTCGGCGCGGCAACCGCCCGGCACGGGCTGCCGAGTGATGTCGGCCTGCTGCTCGGCACCGGCTTCTGCGGCGGGCTGACCACGTTCTCGACCTTCAGCTTCGAGACGGTGCGGCTGCTGGAGACCGGCTCGCTGGCCGAGGCCGGGCTGAACGCCCTGGGCAGCCTGGCCACCGGCCTCGCCGCCGCGGCGGCCGGCTACGCCCTGGTCGCGTAGCCGGGCCCGGGCCCGCCCGGTCCGGCCGGGACTCAGTCCCCGAGGGCCAGCTTGAGACCGAACCCGACGACGACGGTACCGGTGACCCGGTCCAGGACCCGCTGCGCGACCGGACGCCGGAGCCAGCCCCGGAGCACCCCGGCGAAGACCACCAGCAGGGACGACCAGATCAGTCCCTCGGCCACGTGCACGCAGGTCAGCAGGACGCCCATGGTCAGGTGCGGGGCACCGGCCGGGATGAACTGCGGCAGCACCGCGACGTAGAAGACGCCCATCTTGGGATTGAGCAGGTTCGTCAGCGCACCCCGCCGCCAGCCCGTCCGGAGCCCGCCGCCCGGCGCGGACCGCACCTCGGCGGCCTCGGCCGGCTCCGCCGCCGCGTGCCGTCGCATGCTGTTCCACAGCATCCTGGCCCCCATCCACAGCAGGTAGCCGGCCCCCACCAGCCGCACCGCGGCGTACGCGGCGTGCGAAGCGGCGAGCAGCGCGGTGACGCCGAGGGAGCTCAGCGTCCCCCAGATCAGGGTGCCGGTCTGTATGCCCAGGACGACGCCCCAGGCTTCGGCGCGGCGGCCGAGCGCGGCCGTCCGCAGGATCAGCGCGGTGTCGAGGCCGGGGGTGAGCGTCAGCAGACCGACGACCACGGCGAAGGACCAGAGTGCGGTGGAGGTTCCCATGCCCGGTCAGCCTAGCCGGGAGCCGTGGGCGACAGGCGGTCGAGGCCCGGCGAGGAGAGGTGCAGCAGCCGGTAGCGCTCGCCGGGCTGCTCGGGCGGGGCCTCCCGCTCCCAGAGGGTGGCCTGCAGCAGTTCCCAGTGGTGCGGGTCCAGGGCGGCCACTGCCGTGTGTACGCCGGGAGTTGCGGCCCGCAGGGCGAGTTCCCGCTGGGCGCGGGCCATGGTCTCGGCGGGATCGGCCCCGTGCCCGAGCGGCTCGGTGTGCAGGGTGGCCACCGCCGGTACGGATCCCCGGGCCGGGCCCGCCACCGCACCCGCGCCGATCCAGCTGTGCACGGTGGGGCGGCCGAAGTCGGCCACGAGGGGGCCGAAGCCCCCACCGCCCCACAGGAATCGGCCCAGCCCTGCGGTGTCGTTCCAGACGTAGAACGGCGCGTAGGCGTTCACCGGCGAGCCGTCGACCCCGCGTTCCCGGACCAGGTACGCCTTGAGCGCGAGCCCCGGGAAGTCGTCGGTGGCGTGGCCCCGGGTCCGCACCCGGGTGCGGATGATCTCCATGTCGTAGTCGGCGGGCAGGACGATCCGGTACTGCATGGCATGCACGGTGACTCCCCCGGTGGAAGGTCGCGGCTCGCGGTGAACGCGGTGCGTCGTCGGTACGGCGCGCGTCAGTGCAGCTCGCGGGCGGTGAGCAGGGCGATGACGCCCTCCGTCGCCTGGTGGAACGGCTCGGCCGAGTCGGCCGCTCGGGCCAGCACATAGCCGCCCTGGAGCACGGCGACGACCGTCGCCGCCGTGCTCGCGGCGTCCAGGGCCGGATCCAGCTCACCCAGACCCTGACCCTCGGTCAGTACCGCCGCCAGCCGTCCGCGCAGAAAGGCGAAGGTCTCCGCCACCGGCTCGCGCAGCACCGGGTCGGCGACGATCTCCGGATCCTGGGTGAGCCGGCCGACCGGGCAGCCGCGCAGCACCTCGCGCTCCCGGCGGAGGTAGGCGCTGATCCGCTCGACCGCCGTACCAGGGGCGGAGAACTGCTCCTCGGCCAGCGCCATCCGCTGTTCCGCGGTGCGCCGGATGGCGGCGCGGGCAAGGTCGGGCTTGCCGCTGAAGTGGTGGTACATGCTGCCCTGACCGGCTCCGGCCCGCTGCTGGATGGCCTTGGGGCTGGTGCCGACGTAGCCGCGCTCCCAGAGCAACTCCTGGGTGCTTGCGATGAGTCGCTCCGGCGTTGTGCTCATGCGGCCACTGTACATACCAGTAGGTACAGAATCAACGGAGCCAGTCCCCTGCGGCACCGATCCGCGCCCGGTGGGGCGCGGATCGGTGGAGGGTTCAGCGGACCTGATCAGTCGGTTCCGGACTCGGTCAGCCCGGACTCGGGCCCCGCCTCCTCCGCCTCGCTCGGGCTGCGGACGGTGACCGCGCCCTCGTGCCGCACCGGGAAGTTCACCGAGTTGGCGATGAAACAGGCCCGGTGCGCGTCGGCGTGCAGGGCCTCCGCCCTGGCCACCATCTCCGCCGAGGCCACCTCGACCCGCGGCCGCAGCACCACCTCGGTGAACCGGCCGCCCTTCTCGTCCTCGCTCATGGTGCCCTCGGCCGCGTCGGTGTAGCCGGTCACCACCACGCCGCCGACGGCGCAGTAGTGCAGATACCAGAGCATGTGGCACTCGGAGACCGACGCGACCAGCAGCAGTTCCGGGTTCCAGCGGGCCGGGTCGCCCCGGAACGCCGGGTCGGAACTGGCCTGGATCCGCGGCCGCCCGTCCGCGTCGATGTCGTGGGAGCGGTCGTAGGAGCGGTAGTCGCTGGTTCCGGTGCCCCGGTTGCCGGTCCAGCCGACCTCGGTGCGGTAGCTGTGAGTCCTCGCCATGGCTGCCTTCTCCCCTTCGGCTGCGTGCGGGCGCGCACCCGGCCGCGCCTGCTGTCGCCTCCCATGATCGCGCAGTACCGTCAGCGCCGAGGCCAGCCCGGTCAGCACCGCGACCACGAGCAGCACCAGCAGCCAGTTCCGCAGGTACGGCAGCGGCAGCAGGGTCGCGTTGCCGTTGTGGTCGTGCTCGCGCAGCGCGGCCGGGATCCCCACCGCGCTGACCGCCGCCGCGACCATCAGCCCGGTCCTGACCGGGATCCGCACCACCTCGGGCACCAGCCGGGCCAGCAGCGCGCCGGCGGCCAGCAGCACCGGCACCCACACCCCGTCGTGCAGCACGATCGCGCCCGCCGCCCAGAGTGCCACCTGGAGTTGATGGCCACTCACATACTGGTCCGTCAGCAGTCCGTAGCCGCCGAACCCGAGCAGCGCCAGCCCGCCGGCCAGGCCGACGACCCGGACCACCGTCGTCACCATGCCGCCCGTCCGCTGCGTCCCGACCGCTCCGGGGACCTCGGACACCGCCTTCATGCCAGCACCTCCAACCGGGAGACCCACTTCGTCTGCAGCACGCCCGGCCGGTTCGGCGCGATGATGCGCGCCGGAAAGCCGTGATCGGCGGCCAGTACCTCGCCGTTGACCCGCAGCGCGAGCAGGGTCAGCGGGTCATGCGCATAGGAGGACTCCATCTCCGTGGTCCGGTACGGTCCCCCCTGCTCCAGCGAGACCACCCGCAGCCGGGCGGACTCCGGTGCCCCGGCCCGGTCCAGCAGGTCGCGCACCCGGACGCCGGTCCAGTGCGCCGAGGCACTCCAGCCCTCCACGCAGGCGATCGGCAGTTGCGCGGTGTACTGCGGCAGCGCGGCGAGCTCGTCCAGGGTCAGCGTGTAGCCGCGCGGCCCGGTGACGGTCAGCCGCCAGTCGGCGCCGGAGGTCTGCGCCGTCCCCGCCGCCACGGCGGTGCGGTTGACCGGGAGCCCCTGCGGGCCGAGGTCCGGGCGGCGCGGCGCGAGCAGGTCGAACCTGCGCAGCCAGGGCACCGACTGCCCCGCGGTGACCACGGTGACCGCGGCCACCGACAGCAGCACGCCGGTGAGGAACGCCCGCCGCCCGTCCACCACAGGCACTCTGACGCGTCGCCAGTTCTCCTGGATGACGGGCGCCTTGGCGGCGATGTGCAGCAGCAGCCCGCCGATCGCGATCCAGGCCAGCCAGAAGTGCGTCTGCCGGAACGGGAACGGCCAGGGGTACCACTGCAGGGTGTTGAGCAGCCCGGTGAACAGCAGCAGCACGGCGGAACCGAGCAGCAGCGCGATACCGAGCCGCTCCAGCGCCTGCAGCACGCTGCGGGCCGGGGGCCAGGTGAACAGCTTGGGGTAGACCGTCCACAGCTTCGCGGCGAGCAGCGGGATGCAGGCGATACCGGTGATCACATGCAGGCCCTGGGTGATCCGGTAGCCGTCCACCGGGCGGCTGGGGAGGTGGTTCCGGAGCCATCCCGGCGGGTCCTGCAGCCCGTGGCTGATCAGGCCGGTGAGGAAGCAGACCAGGAAGGCGGCGCCGAGCCAGCGGCCGAGCACCACGGCGGTGCGGGGCTCGTGCAGGGCGGAGCGGAACCTCGCCTGGATGTTCTCGGGGCGAAGGGCCGGCGGGGGCGCGAACGGGAATCTGGACACCTCTCCATGAGACCTCTCGAAAGGCCCGCGAACAGCGTCCGACCTGCTTACGGAAGTCCTACGGCCGGGGACCGGGGCCGCCGGGACCGAGGGAATCGGGGCCGGCGGACCGATGAGTCGCCGCGGCCCGCGTCGTCTACCCCGGTGCGGGCCGGAAGTCCCCCGGGCCGCCGCCGGACCCCGATCGGAGGAGCCCTCCATGCACGCGAAGGCCACGCAGCACGCGAAGACCACGCGGCCCGCCAGGACCACGGTCACCCCCGGTTCCCGCGGCGCCCGCGCCACCCGGGCGACCGGCGGCGGATCCGCGGCCGGCCACCCTGTCAGCACCGGCTCGGTCACCTCCGCCGACGGCACCCGGATCGCCTTCGACCTCCGCGGCGACGGCCCACCGGTGATCCTGGTCGACGGTGCCCTGTGCCACCGCGCCTTCGGCCCGGCCACCCCGCTGGCCCAGCGGCTGGCCGCCGACTTCACCGTGCTGAGCTACGACCGCCGGGGGCGCGGCGGCAGCGGCGACGAGCCGCCCTACGCGGCCGACCGCGAGATCGAGGACCTGAACGCCCTGGTCGCGCACCTGGGCGGATCCGCGTCCGTGTACGGGAACTCCTCCGGCGCCGCGCTCGCGCTGGAAGCCGCGCGGCAGGGCGCCCCGATCCGCGCGCTGGCCCTCTACGAGGCGCCGTTCCTGGTCGACGACGGCCACCCGCGGGTCACCGACGAGACCCTGGCCCGGCTGGACCGCCTGGTGGCCGCCGACCGCCGGGGCGACGCCGTCACCCTGTTCCTGCGGACCGTGGGGACGCCGGGGTTCGCCATCGCGGTGATGCGGCTGCTGCCGGTCTGGCGGAAGCTCAAGGCCGTCGCGCACACCCTCCCGTACGACATCGGCCTGATCGCGGCGGACCACCAGGGCCGTCCGTTCGCCGCCGGGCGCTGGGATTCGGTCACCATGCCCGTGCTGGTCGCCGCCGGCGGGAAGAGCCCGGAGTGGATGCGCACCGCGATGCGCGCGGTCGCCGAGGCGCTGCCGAACGCGCGGCTGCTCACGGTCGAGGGCCAGACCCACATGCTCAACCCGGACGCGATCGCGCCGGTGCTGACCGAATTCTTCCGGCCGGAGCGCCCCGAGGGCGCCTGACGTCGCACGATCCGGCGCCGTTCGGCGGTGACGTGGCACCGCTTCGGTGCGTACAGGTGAAATCCGGGCGAACGGACGGCGTCGGACGGGACGCCCGACTGCACTACATCCGGCCGTGAGTGCAGCACCCCGTAGTCAGCTGATCACACATGCTGTAGCTTCCTGATCAGCAGTCATGGTTCCGAAGTCTCGTTCGTCCGCGCGCAGTTGCCGCGGGCGTTCGTGCTGTCCAGCGTTCTCCGGGCCAGGCGATCACCTCCACCAGAGGTCGGCGACCTCGCCGACCCCGCCACCTGCACAGGGAGAGCAGCATGGCTACCGGCACCGTGAAGTGGTTCAACGCCGAGAAGGGCTTCGGCTTCATAGCCCCGGACGAGTCCGGCGCCGCCGACGTCTTCGTCCACTACTCGGCGATCCAGACCCAGGGCTACCGCGAGCTCCTTGAGGGCCAGAAGGTCGAGTTCGAGGTCACCCAGGGCACCAAGGGCCCGCAGGCGGACAACGTCCGCCCGCTCTGAATCGCCCGAACCGACTCACCTGAGTCAAGCCGAGAGAAGTACTGACGGCCCGGAGCACGGGGGAGCTTCGGGCCATCGGTTGAAGATTCTACGTACCTGTCGGTATGTGTCACCGGCCTGTAGTGACACACATCACTGCGCCATCGCTCACTGGCAGCTTCACGGTCGCCCCGGACACCCTGGCGCAGCACGACGACGCGCGGAAGATCGGTCCAGGGGACACCATGGAGGGACCGCTGCCCCGTCGAACCCCGGAGGGCGACATGAGCGACGACCCGCGCATCGGCAGCCCCGGCACCTTCGAGTTCTCCGCACCCGACGGCGTACTCCGCGCGGAGTGGCTCGGGGACGACGCCGAGGCGGACGCCCGGGCCCGCGAGCGGGCCGAGGTGATCGAGAGCGAGTGCGGCGGCGAGTACCTGGTCACGCAGATCCGCCGTAGGACCGAGGCCGGCTGGGAGACCATCCGCCGACGCGCCGACGGCTGACCCAGCGGACCCGGAACCCACGCATCCGTCCCGGAAGGCGACCGTCATGTACGAGATCCGTTTGGAACTCAAGCCGGGTGCTCCCCCGGTGCAGCTGTGGCACATCTGCGAGACGGCGACGACCACGACACTGTGCGCGCGCGTGCTCAGCCCGGCCTCGAAGACCCTCCCCTTCGCCGAGTGGGCCGCCCAGCGGCACTCCTGCCCCACCTGCGACCTCGAGTACACCGCGCGGACCCCGCCGCCGGGCCTGGCCTGACGCCCGCCAGGCCGCCGGCCCGGCAGCCGTCCGCCCGTAGGCCTGCCGGCCTGTCAGGTCCCGGCCTGCTCCACCCCGCTACCAGCGCGCCACCGGGTTGCCGAGCCAGCGGGTGCCGTCCGGGATCGACTCGCCCCTCATCACCAGCGAGGACGGTCCGACGACCGCGCCCTCCCCGAGGGTGGAGCCGAGCAGGACGATCGAGTGCGGGCCGACGGTCGCGCCCGGGCCGATCTCGATCGCGTCCATCCGCATCAGCCGGTCGTGGAACAGGTGCGTCTGCACCACCACGCCACGGTTGAGCGAGGCGCCGTCACCCACCCGGACCAGGTCGGTCTCCGGCAGCCAGTGCGTCTCGCACCACACCCCGCGCCCGATCCGCGCGCCCAGGCTGCGCAGCCAGATGTTGATCAGCGGGGTGCCGACCAGCGCGTTGCCCAGCCACGGCATGGCCAGCTCCTCGACGAAGGTGTCGAACAGCTCGTTGCGCCACACGAAGGAGCTCCACAGCGGCTGCTGCCCGACCCGGAACCGGCCCAGCAGCAGCCACTTGGCCGCCGTGGTGATCAGAGCCGCCGTCAGTCCGAGGGCCAGCAGCATCAGTCCGGCCAGTGACACGCACACGGCCGGGCCGTAGCGGTAGAACACCGTCTGCAGGCCGGCCACCAGCGCGTCTCCCAGCAGCACCGCGATCAGCACCGGCAGCACCCGGCACAGCTCCACCGCCGCGCGGGCCCGTACCAGCCGGCGCGGCGGGTCGTAGGTACGGGCGGCGTCGCCGCCCTCCGCCTGACGCTGCACCGGGAAGCCCGGGCGGCCCAGCCAGGAGCCGCCCGGCGCGGCCTGCGCGGGAGCGTCGGAGAGCACGCCCACCAACGAGTCGTCCGGCAGGGCGCGGCCGGGCGAGACCACACCGGAGTTGCCGACGAAGGACCGCTTCCCGACGCTCGCGCGGCCGAGCCGCAGCCAGCCGCCGCGGATCTCGAACGGCGCGATCAGGGTGTCGTCCGCGAGGAAGGCGTGGTCGTCCACCCGCATCAGGCCCGGCAGGGCCAGCACCGTGGAGGCCTCGACCCGACGGCCCACGTCGGCGCCGAGCAGCCGCAGCCACACCGGCGTCAGCAGGCTGGCGTAGAGCGGGAAGAGGGAGGACCGGGCCGAGTTCATCAGGTTGTGCACCAGCCAGACGCACCAGCCCACCCCGCCGTGCGCCGGGTACAGGCCGGGCCTGATCGCCCGTGAGGCCAGCCGGACCACGGCGGCGAGCATCAGCGCGTACACCGCCACGGTGAGCAGCGCGAGCGGCGCGGATGCGGTGACGATCCGCTCGACGACGCTGAGGTAGGAGGGGTCCCGCCCGGTCATCACGTACACGATCACCAGAGCCGGCAACGCCGACAGGCCGAACAGCGTCTGCAGCGCCGGCAGCGATACGGCGTAGGCCAGGTCCCAGAACCGCGAGCGCCGGTGCTGCGGGGCCGGCCAGGCGTCGGCCCCGGCGGCCGCTGAGGTCCCGTCGACCGTCGTGGTCTCGTCCAGGCGTGCGGGGGAGCCGTGCCAGCGTTCCCGGGCCGGGACCCGGCCCATGACGCAGGTGCCGGGGGCGATCTCCGCCTCGGGGCCGATCTCGGTGCCGGGCATCAGCATGCTGCGGGTACCGACCCGGACGCCGGCGCCGACCCGGATCGTGCCCAGGTGCAGCACGTCGCCGTCCAGCCACCAGCCGGCCGCGTCCACCTCGGGTTCCAGCGCGCAGCCGTCGCCGAAGACGGCCATCCCGGTGACCGGGGGCATGGTGTGCAGTTCCACGTCCCGGCCGACCCGGCAGCCCAGCAGCCGGGCGTAGCGCCGCGCCAGCGGGGTGCCGACGACGGAGGCCACGTTGAACGCGGCGACCAGCCGCTCGGCGGTCCACAGCCGCAGGTGCGCGGAGCCGCCGCGCGGGTGACTGCCCGGACGCAGCGTCGCCGTCAGCAGCCTCGCGCCGACCGCGCCGATCAGGCAGCGGCCGATCGAGCTGGACAGCAGCAGCCAGCCGCCGGCGATCAGCCACCACGAGGTGTGCGGGGTCCACGGCAGCGGATTGACCAGCCTGATCAGGTTGTCCGTGAGCGCCAGCGCCAGCACCCAGCGCAGCCCGGTGACGGTGTAGAGGACCACCAGCACCAGGGCCTGGTAGAGGCCGGCCCGGCGCGGCGTGGGTCGTACCTCGCGCGCCTCCGCGGTGTGGCCCGCGCTGCGGTCCAGGTGGTCGGCGAGGTCCCGGAGCCGCGGCTGGTGGTAGAGGTCCGCCACCGAGGCGCCGGGGAAACGATCGCGCAGCAGCGAGACCAGCCTGGCGGCGGCCAGACTGGCGCCGCCGAGGGCGAAGAAGTCGCTGTCCGCGCCGACGGGCACACCCAGCACGGCACGCCACTGCTCGGCGAGCCAGCCCGCCGTGCCGCCCAGCGCCGGCCCGCCGTCCGACGGAGCGTCAAGTCCCGGCAGCGGCCAGGGCAGTGCCTTGCGGTCCACCTTGCCCGAGGTACGCGTCGGCAGTTCCGGGACCAGCGCGAGCACCGGAACCAGGGCCTGCGGCAGCCGCTCCAGCAGCAGCGCCCGCGCGGCGCCCAGGTCAAACGTTTCCTCAGGCCGCCGCTGGACCAGGTAACCCACCAGCACCTGGCCGCCGGCCGGCGTGTTCTGCACCGCCGCGGCCGCCGCCCGGACGCCGGGCAGGGCCTGCAGCGCGGCGTCGACCTCGCCGAGTTCGATCCGGCGTCCGCCGAGCTTGACCTGCTCGTCGGCCCGGCCCATGAAGACCAGGCCCTGCGGGTCGGCCCGGACCAGGTCGCCGCTGCGGTAGACCCGGTCGCGGCGGCCGTGCCAGGCGGGCGCGCCGAACTTCTCGGCGTCCTTCTGCGGGTCGAGGTAGCGGGCGACGCCCACGCCCCCGATCACCAGCTCGCCGACCTCGCCCCAGGGCACCGGCCGGTTCTGCGCGTCGACCACGGCCAGTTCCCAGCCGTCCAGCGGGCCGCCGATGCGCACCGGTTGGCCGGCCCGCAGGAGCGAGGCGCAGGCCACCACGGTGGCCTCGGTCGGGCCGTAGGTGTTCCAGAACTCGCGCCCGGGCACGTCCAGCCGCTCGACCAGTTCGGCCGGGCAGGCCTCGCCGCCGACGATCAGCAGCCGGACCCGGTCCAGCGCCTCGGCCGGCCACAGCGCGACCAGCGTCGGCACGGTGGAGACGGCGGTGATGCCGCGCTCGACCAGCCAGGGCCCGAGGTCGGTACCGGCCTTGACCAGTGCGCGCGGGGCGGGCACCAGGCAGGCGCCGTGCCGCCAGGCCAGCCACATCTCCTCGCAGGAGGCGTCGAACGCCACCGAGAGACCCGCCAGCACCCGGTCCCCGGGACCCAGCGGAGCATCGCGCAGGAACAGCCGCGCCTCCGCGTCCACGAACGCCGCCGCCGAACGGTGGGTCACCGCGACGCCCTTCGGCCGCCCGGTGGTCCCCGAGGTGAAGATGATCCAGGCGTCGTCGTCGGGGGTCGCCCGGCCAGGTTCGCCGCCGGTCGGGCTGGGCCCGGCCACGACCTCGAGACCCGCACCGACGATCGCGCAGACGCTGGCGTCGGTCCAGATCATCTCGGCGCGCTCGTCCGGGTCGTCCACGTCCACGGGGACATAGGCAGCGCCGGCACGCAGGATTCCGAGCACGGCCACATAGAGGTCCGCGGTCCCGGAGGGGACCCGCACCCCGACCCGGTCCCCCGGGCCGATGCCGTACCCGGACAGGGTGGCCGCCAGTCGCCCGGTCGCCGCGAGCAGCCCCTGGTAGTCGAGCACGACACCGCCCGCGTCCAGCGCCGGGGCGTGGGGGTGGCGTCGGCAGGTGTCGTCGAGCAGGTCGAGCAGCGTGCGAGCGGGTGCGGCGGCTTCGACCGGCCAGACCGCCCCCGTCGCCCAGGTCTGCGGATGCTCGGGGAGCTGCTCCTGCGGGTACGAGGTCTGCGGGTAACCGGCCTGCGGGTATTGGGCCTGTGCGTACGGAGCCTGCGGGTATTGGGCCTGCGGGTATTGAGCCTGTGCGTACGGAGCCTGTGGGTGCGGCTCCTGCGGGTACGGCGGTGGGGCCGCAAGGTACTGCTGTGATTCCACGCGCTGTTCTTGTCCTCAGGTCAACTGTCTGTTCGACGGCTACATCCTCGCCTCTGCGGCGATCACCCCGTCAGCCGGGGTCGGTCATTCGCGAGTTTCGAGGAGCGTGGGCCTTCGTTCGTACGATCGATCCAGCTGGCAGAGCGCGAAATCCCAGGCCGTCCCCCCGGGTCCCGAGCCGAGCCACCCGCCGAGCACGACGCCCGTCAACACCCCCGGGGTTCCACTCCGCGCCCGGAACGCTAACCGCGGCTCTTGTGAATACCTTGTGGCCCGTTCGCACCGTCCCCCGGGTCACCCCGACCGCCGTGCGCCCCGAGGGGTGGCCTACAGTTCCGCCGACGGAGAGTGCCGGGGGAAGCGGGGACGTGTGGGTGGCGACTGGGGCACACCGGGCTACCGGGCCGGGGTGACCGGAAGCACGCCGGACTGGGCCGGGATGGCCGAGGCCAACGAGCGCGAGGGCCGCCGGAAGCGGCTGCTGCGCGTCGGCCTCGGACTGGCGGGCGCGCTCGCACTGGGCGGCATCGTGGTCGCCGCCGTGGTCGTGCAGGGCTCCGGCGGTACGACACCCTCGGCCGACCACCTGCCGGCGATGTCCGCGTCGGCTTCGAGCCCGGCCTCCGGTTCGGCGTCGAGCCCGGCCGGTGCGCAGTCCGTCACTCCGTCCGCCACGGCGTCCGGTGCCGGCGATGGCCTGAGCCTCGGCCCCGCCGCCCAGGTCGGCTCCGTCGACGGCCACAACGGCCCGGCCCTGACAGTGCTGGGGCACTCCGACGGCTACGCCGAGGCCGACTCCACGGGCGTCGACACCGCCACCAGCTTCACCGTCTCCGCGATGGTCCGCAACGACGCGTCGGCGCAGCCCAAGGCCGCCGTCTCCGAGGGCGGCGACGCGTTCTTCTCCCTCTACCTGGGCCGTGAGGACTATTCGACTGCCACCCGCGACCGCTGGGTCTTCAAGGTGCAGACCGCCGCGGCGGCCGGCAACAGCGTCATGGCTCTGTCCACCACCCCGGCCGCCATCGGCCGGTGGACCACGCTGACCGGTGTGTACGACGCGAAGGCCAGGACCATCTCCCTGTACGTCGACGGCGCGCTCGCGCAGACCACCCCGGTGCCGCACATCCTGCCGGCCAACGGCCCGATCGAGATCGGCCGGGCACGGTACAAGTCCCACTGGGCCGACGCCTGGAACGGCTCGATCGCCGATGTCCAGGTATGGGCGCAATCCCTGGCCCCGACCCAGGTCGCCCAGTTGGCCAGAACCCGCTCAGCGGACATCCCCGCCCAGGCGACCTGGCTCCGGTTCTGATTCTGCAGGTCGAGCAGACGGGAATCGCACGGTCAATCAATTCTGCTTTTCCACAGTGGAACTGACGTGGCAACGGCGAATTCCTCGCAGCCTGACAGCCGCCATTCGGAGGGATCATGGGGCCCGTCCGGCCGATACCCATGTATGGGCCTGGCACAATACCCCGCCATGAGCAATCAGCTGATATCCACGGCCGCCGAGACCGCCAGGACGACGATGCACCGATGGCACCGCCACCCCGGCGTGCGCAGCGACAAGCAGCTCACCCTGGGCGAGCGCGCCGCCGACAAGATGCGCAACAGCATGGGCTCCTGGACCTTCGTCCTTGGCTCGCTGATTTTCCTGGCCGTGTGGATGGGCTTCAACGGCAGCCACGGCTTCGACCCCTACCCGTTCATCCTGCTCAATCTGGTGCTGTCCTGCCTTGCGGCGATGCAGGGTGCGATCCTGCTGATCGCCGCGAAGCGCAGCGACCAGATCTCCAGTGAACTGGCCGAGCACGACTTCGAGACAAACTGTCGCTCGGAGGAACTGCTGAAGCAGCTGATGGCCAACTTCGAGGCGCTCAGCGCCCAGCACGGCGAAATGCACCAGCAGCTCGCCCGGGTGACCGCCCAGCTCGAGGCCAAGGTGTAGCCGCGGTCCGCCCCCGTTGCCCTGCACGGATCCCGACATTCCTGGCATCGTGCAGGCGCTTCAGGTCCCCATCACGATCCGGCCGTCGGCATATGAGGTCCGTATATTCCATGGCGGCGGAGACTCGCTTCGGATAGCGTCATGACCAGCAGTCGTGGCTCCGATGTTCCGCTTCACCAGCAGTCCGAGGACCAGGGCGATCACCTCACCCAGGGGTACTGAACAGCCAGTACCCCACAATCCCGGACAGGGAGCAACATCGTGGCCAGTGGCACCGTGAAGTGGTTCAACGCCGAAAAGGGCTTCGGCTTCATCGAGCAGGACGGCGGCGGCGCCGACGTCTTCGCCCACTACTCCAACATCAACGCCCAGGGCTTCCGCGAGCTCCAGGAAGGCCAGAAGGTCACCTTCGACGTGACCCAGGGCCAGAAGGGCCCCCAGGCCGAGAACATCACCCCGGCCTGATCCAGGGCAGAAGAGGTGCCCCGTACCGGTCCGGTACGGGGCACCTCCGCGTTCCGGCACGGATCGGGCTTGTGGTGTGGCCGCACATGCCCGGCGGCCGGCCCGACCAGGGCGGCTCAGACGGCCGCGTCAGCCATCTGCAGGCACATGCTCGCCGCGTGCCGACACGCGTCCGCGCAGGCGCGCATCGTCGGATCGTCGAAGCGCGCACACATCTCGGCGCAGGACATACAGATCTCCGCGCACATCCGGCACATCTGCGCGGCCATGCTGGACTGGCGCATCATCATGTCGGCCGACATTCGGCAGCTGTCCGCGCAGTCCATCAGCGCCATCACCACATCGCGCCGGGCAAGCTCGCCGCCCTTGTTGAGGGCGTACGCGATGGTCCGCTCGCACATGGAGTGCGTCTCGTTGCAGGCGTCGATGCACTGACGCATCTGCATGGACATGGCCATGGTGCCTTGGGTCTGAGTCATGGGAATCCTCCAGCGGTGGGTTGTATGAACCTCACCCAGCCGACACGGGCGCATTCTTGATCGCACACCGAGCCGGGCGAACGGGTGACATCGCAGCGAGGAGACCCGTACGCGTGGCCCAGGCTCGGGCTCCTGAATCTGACGGCTCAGAGCCTCCTGGCCCGTTGATCGCCCTGCGCGTAACGTGGTCGTCGAACGCACGTGGCTCCGATGTTCCGCTTCACCAGCTGTCCCGAGGACCAGGGCGATCACCTCACCCCTGAGGTACGCGCCAGTGCGTACCTCGCGATCCCGATTGGGAAGCACCATGGCCAGTGGCACCGTGAAGTGGTTCAACGCCGAAAAGGGCTTCGGCTTCATCGAGCAGGACGGCGGCGGCGCCGACGTCTTCGCCCACTACTCCAACATCAACGCCCAGGGCTTCCGCGAGCTCCAGGAGGGCCAGAAGGTCACCTTCGACGTGACCCAGGGCCAGAAGGGCCCCCAGGCCGAGAACATCGTCCCGGCCTGACCCTGCTCCCAGCTGCGCCCCGCACCGGATCGGACTGGTGCGGGGCGTTCGCCGACTTCGGTCACCCGAATCTCGTGCAAGTTCCCGCATATCCATGGCTCCGCCAACAGCAGAGCGTGCAAGCTCGGTCACAGCACCCTCCCCGACCGAGAGAGGCACAGCCATGACGCTGCACAAGCTCGGCAAGGACCCGGAGTCCCCGGTCGACAACTCCTGAGCATGTCCTCACCGTCCTCCAGCGTCCAACAGGCCAAGCAAGCCCTCGGTCAGCGCCTGCGCGAGATCCGGCTCGACTCCGGTCTCACTGCGCGGGCGCTGGCAGACTTGTGTGGCTGGCATGAGTCGAAGTGCTCCCGCATCGAGCACGGTAGGACGCCGCCGTCGGACGCCGACCTACGGGGCCTGGACGAAACACTGCGGGGCGGCGGACCAGATCGCCGACTTGATCGCCACTGCCTGAGGCATCGACGGCATGTACGTCGAATGGAGGCGCGTGGAAGGCGCGGGCCTCAAGAGGGCCCAGGAGAGCGTGAAGCCGCTATTCGAGAGCACCCGCCGGTTCCGCGCCTACGCATCGTGGCTCATCCCCGGACCGCTGCAGACCGAGGCGTACACCCGGGCCCTGTTGCTGGCGACGGCTCGTCAGCACGGGCACTCCGAGAACGTCGACGACGCCGTCGCAGTACGCATGGAGCGCCAACGTGTGCTGTACGAGGGTGACCACCGATTCGCCATCCTCATCGAGGAACACGTTCTTCGGAAGATCATCGGTGGCCCTGACGCGATGGTCCGCCAACTCGGGCATCTGATCGAAGTAGGCACGCTGCCGAGTGTGAGCCTGGGCATCGTTCCGGACGCTGCGGACCGACGCGTGATGCGCCCGGTCGAAGGGTTCTGGATCTTCGACGATGCGCACGTGAACGTCGAGCTGGTCTCGGCATATCTGACAGTCACCCAACCGCACGAGGTGGACTCGTACATCCCGACCTTCGCGGAGCTCGCCGGGCTTGCCGTGTATGGCGCCCCCGCGCGGCGGCTCGTCACCTCTGCGATCAACGCGTTGGAGTGATCGTGCAAGTCTGTACACATCCGTTGAGGTCAGATTCCGGCCGTCCCTAGCGTCAGTGGTATGGCGGATTCAGTGAGCCCCTCCACGCTCGCGCTGCCGGTGGACGATGCTCTGCTCGCCCGCCTGCACGGCGCAGCCTGCATCACCTGCGGCACCACGACGGCTCCCCTGACCGCTGCCGTCCACATCTACAGCGGTGACCAGGACGGCGGCCGTCTGGGCTGGCCGGTGGCCGCCTGTCCCAAGCACCTGGGGGTTCCCGTGCCACTGACCGAACCTGTCACCATCAAGCCGCCGCTGACGCCCGCCCAGGACTTTCGCGTCGGTGTCGCCCGCCACGACCTGGAACGCGCCCGACACGTCGACCTGTTCACCGTCGCGCCGGCCGAGCTGCTGCTCCTCGCCTCGGCGTTGACCGGCACTGTCGAGGACCTGCTCCGGCTCGTCGCCGACCTCGCGAAGGTGACCGAATGAACGTTCCCACCACTCCGCGCCCGGCCCGCAGGTGCGACTTCTGCCAGCAGCCCGCCGACGGGATCACAGTCCGCGCTGACGTCAGCGACCCGACGTCCAAGCGGGTCGCGATCAACCACGCTGACTGCTTCCGCGAGTACGTCACCGGCCTGCCCATCGTCCTCGTCGAGCCGGCGCCATGACCGAGCACCCCGACGACACGGCGTTCCTCGACTCGCTGCAGTGGGAGTCGGGTTGGATGCGCCGGTACTGCGACCGATGCGGGCAGCAGGCCTCGACGATCCCGGTCGGGCATGTCGAGGCCGCGTCCGGGCCCGGCTACGAGCTCAGGTACTGCCGGGCGTGCGTCGCCCCCTTCCTGCAGCGGGCCAGGCCGCGGCGAAGAGGCCCCGGTCGTTTCGTCCCACTGTGCCGGTCCTGGTGTACGCCTGAGCCCTGAGACTGCCGTCCGGGACCTGCCCACCATCGCGGGCCCGGACGCTGGGCCGTCCCGCCCGAGTCGTGGAGGCAGTGGGCGGGGCGGGCGGCCGACCAACCCACTTGTGCCCCTAGAAGGATCACGAGGAGAACTGCGCTGACCTACGTGCCGGACTGGTGCACGGCCCATGTTCGATCAGTCCTGCAGGAGGTTGGAATGCTGCGCTGCGGCAGCGGTAGCGCCGAAGGTGATCTGCGGATGGTCGCCCACCCAGTTGATCTGCGGTACGGGCGGGCTCTGGAAGCCGGTCCTGGCCATCATCCAACCCCACCGGGCCGCCTCGCGCATGACCTGCTCGACGGCGTCGCGTCGTAGGGCCTGGACGTGGTCCTGGACTTGGTCCTGCGTGGGCGCCTGCCCCTCCCCACTGGTGGACTGGGCGAGTTGTGCGTCAGGTGCGGCTGCCATCGCGACGGCAGCCGAGGACGGGGGAGACCAGTCGAAACCTATGCCGCCGGGGAGGTCGACTTTGAGGCCGCGGCTGATGACGGCGTTCCGTAAGGCGGCCTTGGTGGCCGGGCTGCTGCGCTTGATCCCGACGACGACAAGGCCAACGAGGATCAGGGTCAGGAAGACCCACTTCATGTCAACGATGAACTGGAGGATGGTCACGGCGGCATTCTGGCCCACCAAGCATCGCCCCGGACGGACTTGGAGCCAGCCATCTTCCGTCGGCGCCGTGTGGTCCTGCCGCATGCTCCCCAACTCCGCAGGGCAGGCACGGCGGGTGAAAGGACGGCAGCAAGGAACTGCTCGGCTACTTCGAGGACGTCGACGAATGGGAGGACAACCCGCTCAGCGGAACCGGGCTGTGCGTTACGAGTCCGTGTCGGGCGTCTCCGCAAGACGCAAGAAGGCCAGAAAGTCACCTTCGACGTGACCCAGGGCCAGAAGGGCCCCCAGGCCGAGAACATCGTCCCTGCCTGACCCAGAGCGACACGGGCGCCCTGCACCGCACTGGTGCGGGGCGCCTCGCCGTTGCGGAGTGCTCAGCCGATGCTGTTGACCGCAGTCTGGTAGTCCTTCGCCTGGTCGGGTGTCAGGTAGTGGCTGACACGGATCAGGACGGTGTCGTGGACGTAGTCGTACTCGGCTGCGGCGGGCAGGGCCTTAGTGACGGCCTGGATGTAGGCGGCGCGGGTACGCGGCGTTCGACTACTGGCCGAGCAGGCAAGCTGGGCGTTAGGCAGATCAGACCCGCAAGTTTCCGCATCCTCATGGCGATCTCGACAACGGAGCGTGCAAGCTCAGTCACAGCACCCTCCCGACCGAGAGAGGCACAGCCATGACACTGCACAAGCTCGGCAAAGACCCCGAAAGCCCCAACAATGGCAGCCCGACGGTGTACCTCGACGACGAAACCGACACATACGTGCTGCAGGGCTGGAAGGTCACCGACCCCGACCGGCTGGCCGAACTGGTCGTCCCCGAGCACGAGACTGTGATCGAATTCCCCCGACGCATGATGCAGTTCTTCCCGGAGGTCAACGGTGGCGGCGGCGTTTGAGGGCCTGTTCCGCTCGGCACAGCGATCAGCTGTACACCTGGAGATGCGCGACGGCTACGGCCGTGACGCGGACTTCGAGGAGTGGACGAGCGGGCGTCGCTTCGACCCCGCCGAGCGGTGGCGGTCCTGGTTCGATCTCATGGCTCAGACCACGATCCGGGGCATCGAGGTTCGCCGCGCCCGGATCGTCTCCGAGCCGGTCAGCGACTACATCCGGTTCGAGTACGACGTCACCAGCGGACACAACATCAAGTCGGGCGAGCAGGTGCGTTGGCTTCCGCGCCGGCTCGCCTCCGACCTCGCTCTGCCAGGTAACGACTACTGGCTTTTTGACGGCGAGACTGTGCTGTTCAACCACTTCGCCGGAGACGGCACGATGACCGGCGAGGAACTGGTCACCGAGGTCCGCACGGTAGCGCTGTGCAGCGTGGCCTTCGAGGCCGTTTGGCAACGCGCGATCCCTCATGAGGACTACCGCCCAGCCTGAGAGTCGGCAAGCTGATCACGTGTCCTCATCCAGCGTCGCCCACGCACGGGAAGCCCTCGGTCAGCGCCTGCGCGAGATCCGGCTCGACTCCGGTCTCACTGCGCGGGCGCTGGCCGTGTTGTGCAGCTGGCACGAGTCCAAGTGCTCCCGCATCGAGCACGGCGGGATGACCCCCTCCGATGCCGACCTACGGGCTTGGGCACTGCACTGCGGCGTCCCGGAACAGGCCGCGGATCTGATCGCCACCGCCCGCGGCATCGACGGCATGTACGTCGAATGGCGCCGGATTGAGAGCTCCGGTCTCAAGCACGCCCAGCAGTCCGTGCTGCCTCTGTGGGAGCGCACCCGGCGCTTCCGCGCCTACTCGTCCTGGCTCATTCCAGGACCACTGCAGACACGGACGTACATCGAGACGCTGCTGGCCGCGATCCGCGACCGGCGAGCCGTCCCTGATGACCTGGACGCCGCAGTGCAGGTCCGCATCAACAAGCAGCAGGTCCTGCATCAGGGCGGGCGGAGGTTCGCGATCCTGCTGGAGGAGAACGTGCTCCGGCATCGGATCGGCAGCGAAGAGGCCATGGCGGAGCAGCTCGGCCATCTCCTGTCGGTGGCGTCGCTGCCGGCGGTGAGTCTGGGCATCGTGCCGTTCACCGCGGACCGTTCGGAATTGTGGCCGGTCGAGGACTTTTGGATCTTCGACGATGCGCAAGTGAACGTCGAGCTGGTGTCGGCGTATCTGACGGTCTCGCAGCCGCATGAGATCGGCATGTATGTGGACACCTTCACGGCATTGTCCCGGCTGGCTGTGTTCGGCGGCGGCGCCCGCCGGCTGATCGGCGCGGCAATTCAGGCGCTCGGCTGACCGTCCGCAAGTTCTCGCACATCCGTTGAGACTGGATTCCGACCATCTCTACCGTCACTGGCATGGCGGATTCAGTGAGCCCCTCCACGCTCGCGCTGCCGGTGGACGATGCTCTGCTCGCCCGCCTGCACGGCGCAGCATGCTTCACCTGCGGCACCGTCGAGGCCTCGTTGACCGCTGCCGGCCGCATCTACACCGGCGACCAGGACGGCGGCCGTCTGGGCTGGCCAGTGGTCGAGTGGATCAGCGCGACCAGGAATCCCGCCGAACATGACCACGCCGGTGACCTCGCCGGCGGCAATGCCGCAGCCGAGTCCGGCGTGCGCGGCGGCCTAACCGCCCGCCTGCGCCAGAGCCACGCCGATGTGGGGCGCGACACGGGCTGCTGGAACAGCTGGATGGCGGTCCTATCACGATCGCGGGAAGCAGCATCCGGGTGGCGTCCCGCCGCGGCAGGCTGTCAGCCGGGGTGGTCCAGGTCAACGGCTGGGGGGCTCATGCTTGCTGAGATCGGCACGATCGGCAGCCTTATCGGGTTGATCATCACGCTTCTTCTGCTCGGCTGGCAGACCCGTGCCGTGGCCCAGCAAACTCAGATCGCCAACAACATCGCCGGCGCCGGCGTACTGCACGACGCGTTAGACGATGTCCGCTCAGTGCTGCTGATCCTGGTCGAGCGGCCAGAACTGAGGAAGTACCTGTACGACAACAAGCCTTGCCCGACTGTTGGTCTGGAAAGAGATCGGATTCTCGCGCTGGTCGAGATTCTGGCCGACGCCCTGGAGGCCGGCCTCCTGTCGACGCGGAGGGTCAGCGCGAGCGAATCGTTCGACGACTGGAGCGCATACACCTCCTACATGCTTGCGCACAGTCCAACCCTCGCATCCATGGTTGGTCAGCACGAGGGTTGGTGGCCCAACATGGCGAAGCTCCTCGCTTCTGGCGGTACAGGTCAGCCACTGCCATCCCCGTGAGACCGCTGAGCCCGAGTGTGCAGTTGCCGGCCAAGACGACGTGCTGCCCGCCGCCACTGCCGCGCGAGCAGGGGACGGTGTGGCGCAACAGGTAGGTGATCCGACTGCTGACGGTACGTATCACGGAGGGAAGCGAGCGGGCGCTCGACTACTCCGATATCCGGGCTCCGTGGACCACTCGACGGTGTGCTCTCTACCTCCCTGAACGGCGATCAGAGCAGGTCACGGACGTGCGGCCGACCGCCGCGCCACGAGTCCTGAAGTCCCAGCAGCGTCCCAGCAGACGTAGATCGTTTTGCGCTCGTCCCGGCAGGACCACATTTCGACCGCCCTGAGGGCATGAAAAAGCCCAGGCCATGTGCTCTGACCTGGGATCGAAATGGTGGGCCGCGTGGGGCTCGAACCCACAACCTACGGATTAAAAGTCCGCAGCTCTGCCAATTGAGCTAGCAGCCCGTCAGCCTACGGAGCACCCGTCGGGGTACGCCACCGGCCACCGTGATCCTACCCGCAGATCCACAACGGTTGGCCACCCGGTTACCGCCGCCGCGCGGCGTTCTGGGCCTCTCCCGCGCGCGACGTGCCGCCGGGCTGCTTGAGCTTGCCCCACACGGTCTCCAGGGCCTGGATGTCGTGGTCGTCCAGGCGGTCGTCGAAGACCTCGGCGAGGGCCTGCCGCCGGGTCGCGTCCGCCTCGGCGAAGAGGCTGCGGCCCGCCTCGGTGAGTGCTATCCGCACCGAGCGGGCGTCAGTCGGCGAGGGGATCCGGTCGACTAGGCCGCGCGCCTTGAGCGCGTCCGCGACGCGGGAGACCTGGCTGCGGCTGAGCAGGGTCCGGTCCCCCAGGTCGGAGGCGGCGATGGGCTCGTCCTGCCCGTTCAGCCAGAGCATGACCTCGAACCAGGAGAGCGGCAGGTCGTGCGCACGCGTCAGGGCGCGGTCGACGTGCGCGGTGAGGGTCGTGCCCGCCCAGACCAGGCCGTAGAAGGCGTGGTCGCGGGCGGAGATCTGGCCCAGGGTGATGTCGGAGCTCGCCATGCAGGCACCGTACCAGGTTGCGTGTGCACGCACACAGCCGTATCGTCTGTGCGTGCACACGCACAGACAGGTCCGTGCCCTCGTTCCCGTCCCGTCACTCCCCCGCGCAGCGAAGGAAGAGCCATGACCTCCAGCAGCACCGTCCTGATCACCGGAACCTCCTCGGGCATCGGCCTGGCCGCCGCCGTCGCCGCCGCGGACGCCGGCTGGACCGTCATCGCCACCATGCGCGACACCGCGAAGGCGGGCGCCCTGCAGGAGGCCGCCGACCGGGCCGGTGTCGCCGACCGGGTCCACGTCAAGCGTCTGGACGTCACCGACGCCGGCTCCATCGCGGCCTGCCTGGACGAGGTGATCGCCGAGTACGGACACCTCGACGCCGTGGTCAACAACGCCGGGGCCGGTCAGGTCGGCACGGTCGAGCAGAGCGGCACGGAGCCCTTCCGTACGGCCATGGAGGTGAACTTCTTCGGCGTCGTCGAGACCACCCGGGCCGCCATGCCGCACCTGCGGGCCTCCGGCGGCCGGGTGGTCACCGTCACCAGCGTCGGCGGCGTCATCGGGCAGCCCTTCAACGAGGCCTACTGCGCCGCGAAGTTCGCCGTCGAGGGGTTCATGGAGTCCCTGGCCCCGGTCGCGGCGACCACCGGCGTGCGCGTCTCCGTGGTCGAACCGGGGGCGGTGGCCAGTGAGTTCGTCTCCAGCCAGAGCCTGGACATCCCCGGCCTGCTGGAGGCCGCCGGACCGTACGCGCCCGCGCTCAAGGGCTACATCGACCGCACCCTGGCGGCCTTCGGCTCGGCGCAGTCCTCGGCCGACGCCGCCGCCTCGATCGTCGAGGTGCTCGCCGCGGCCGAGCCGCCGTTCCGGGTGCAGACCTCCGACACGGCGCGCGCCTTCGTCGCCACCAAGCTCGCCGACACCGACGGCGCCGCCGTCCAGACCCTCACCGGCACCTGGGTCCGCTGACCCCGCCACAGCGCAAAAAGGCCCCGTAGCGCGATGCGCTCCGGGGCTTCTCACTGCTCAGAACTGGTGGCCAGGGCCGGGGTCGAACCGGCGACCTTCCGCTTTTCAGGCGGACGCTCGTACCAACTGAGCTACCTGGCCATGCCCCCCGAAGGGGGCAAACTCCCCTCGGAAGGGGTGAAGCGACCTCGACGGGACTTGAACCCGCGACCTCCACCTTGACAGGGTGGCGAGCTAACCAACTGCTCCACGAGGCCTCGTACAGGCGAACCTGCACGCGGTTAAGCGTGCCCCCAACGGGATTCGAACCCGTGCTACCGCCTTGAAAGGGCGGCGTCCTGGGCCACTAGACGATGAGGGCGATTGGCCCTCCCGGCTTCCTTGCGGCCGTCGGGGACGTTCAGAGCATATGGGATCGGGGCGGGTATCGCCAAAATGGTTTCGGCGAGCCCCGTGGTTCCCGTGCCGCACCGCCTGCGAACGGGCGGACCCCGTCCCCGAGGAGTGACGTGCTGGAGATGTCCCGCGAGCGGTTCGAGGAACTGGTCGGCGAGGCCCTCGACCGGATACCGGCCGAGCTGACCCGGCTGATGGACAACGTCGTCATCTTCGTGGAGGACGACCCGGAGCCGGGCATGCCGGAACTGCTCGGCCTGTACGAGGGGACCCCGCTCACCGAGCGGGGCGACTGGTGCGCCGGAGTGCTTCCGGACCGGATCACCATCTACCGCAACCCCACGCTGCGGGCCTGCGCCAGCAGTGAGGAGGTCGTCGCCGAGGTGGGCGTGACCGTGGTGCACGAGATCGGGCACCACTTCGGGATCGACGACGAGCGGCTGCACGCCCTCGGCTACGGCTGACGGGCGCGCGAGCGGGCGCGCAAGGGGCGCGCCGGCAGGGCGCCGACATGCCCGCCAGGAGATGCGCCGAGCGGCCCGCCGATCGCCCCGCACCGGGCCGGGGCCGAAGCGGTGGGCGGCCGTGTCCTTTCGCCGCCGGCCGCCGTTGGAGGGACGGAGAGCCGTCACCGTCGGCGGCCGGGGTGAACGGGAAGCGGGGCCGCGCGCAGTGGGCAAGTTCGATTCCGGGATGACCGGCGTACACCGGGCGTTGACGGCGGGGTCGTTGGCGGCACTGGCCGTGCTGGCGACGTCCGCGCTGTCCGGGTGCATGGACGTGGCCGGGTCCGCCGACAAGCCGAGCGTGGCGGTCAGCCCCGCCGCCGGCAGTACCGACGCCGTCGACCAGTCGCAGGACGGCCTGGCGCAGAGCCGGATCGGGACCAGGCATCGCGGCGACCCCGGCGCCGCGACAACTGCCACGCTGGGCAAGGCCGCTGTCGGTCCCTCGGGTTCTCCGGCCGCGAGCCGGCCAGGGGGGCCGGGGGTCGTCGCCGGACAGCCGTCCGCCACCGGGAACGGGGCCCACGGGACCCCTGCCGGGAACGGCGGGGGCGGGGGCGTGACCGGGGGCCCCACCAGCCCGGCCGCCAGTAGCAGCGCATCCGCGCCGGCGTCGCCGCCGCCCACCACCGCCGCCCCCAGCCCGCCCCCGGCCTCCTCTCCGCCGGCGACGCCCGCCCCGAGCGCGGCCTGACCGGAGCGGAACACGTCCCGTTCGGAGCCCGGACCGCGGGCCGACCTCAGCCTGACCTCAGCCCGGCCCGGCTCAGCTCGCCCCGGTCGATGGCCACCCTGCGGGAGGAGTCCGACGTGGCGGGAGGACCCCGGCGGGAATATCCGGCGGAAGGCCCGTGCTGAGCAGGTCGTAGCGCGACGGGCTCGCGCAACGGCGGCCGTCGGCCGCCGTTCTCCTCGGGCCTGCTGTTTGCCCCGGCCAGAGGGGTCGCGATGAGGTCATTTGCCCCCAGGACGCGACCTAGGCTATCTTGGTAGATCGTTGTTTGTTTCATTTGCCCGGCGCTGCTGCTACTCCCATCAGGCGCCCTGGCGCGTACCGGCACTCCGTGGCTGACCGCATTGAGGCGGTTGTAGGTGAACCCGCGGACTTGGCGCGTGCCAACATCCGGAAGGTTCTTCATGTCTCTCGTTGACGACGACCGCTTCGCCATGCCCGAAAACGGCATCGAGGCCCCTGCCGCCGCCACGGACCCCACCGACACCGACACTCAGGCCGACACTCAGGCCGACACCCTGACCGACGTCCTCACCGACGCCGCCACCGACATCATCGACGATGTCACCGGCGATGAGGTCGAGGCCGACGAGGTCGACACCGACGCCGACACCGAGCCGAAGGTCACCTTCGGCGACCTGGGCCTGCACCAGGACATCGTGCGCACCCTCGCCAAGAAGGGCGTCACCGAGCCGTTCCCGATCCAGGCCGCGACCATTCCGGACGCGCTGGCCGGCAAGGACGTCCTCGGCCGCGGCCGCACCGGCTCCGGCAAGACGCTGAGCTTCGGTCTCCCGCTGCTCACCCGCCTCGGCGGCAACCGCAGCCAGGCCAAGCGCCCCCGCGGCCTGATCCTGGTGCCGACCCGCGAGCTGGCCATGCAGGTCGCCGACGCGCTGGAGCCGTACGGCTCGGTGCTCGGCCTGCGCCTCAAGGTCGTGTGCGGCGGTACCTCGATGTCCAACCAGATCTACGCGCTGGAGCGCGGCGTCGACATCCTCGTCGCCACCCCCGGCCGCCTGCGCGACCTGCTCGACCGCGGCGCCTGCACCCTGGACGAGACCGAGGTCGTCGTCCTGGACGAGGCCGACCAGATGGCCGACATGGGCTTCATGCCCGAGGTCACCGAGATCCTCGACAAGGTCCCGGCCGGCGGTCAGCGGATGCTCTTCTCCGCCACCCTGGAGAACGAGATCGACGCGCTGGTGAAGCGCTACCTCAAGAACCCGGTGACGCACGAGGTGGACCCGTCCGCCGGCGCCGTCACCACCATGACCCACCACGTCCTGGTCGTGAAGCCCAAGGACAAGGCCCCGGTCACCAACGCCATCGCCGCCCGCAAGGGCCGCACCATCATCTTCGTCCGCACCCAGATGGGCTGCGACCGTGTCGCCGAGCAGCTCCGGGACGCCGGCGTGCTGGCGGACGCGCTGCACGGCGGGATGACCCAGGGCGCCAGGACCCGGACCCTGGGCGACTTCAAGGACGGCTACGTCAACGTCCTGGTCGCCACGGACGTCGCCGCGCGCGGTATCCACGTCGACGGCATCGACCTGGTGCTGAACGTGGACCCGGCCGGGGACCACAAGGACTACCTGCACCGCTCCGGCCGCACCGCCCGGGCCGGCAAGTCCGGCACGGTCGTCACCCTGATCCTGCCGCACCAGCGCCGCGGTGTGTTCCGCCTGCTGGAGGACGCCGGGGTCGAGGCCACCCGCCACATCGTCGGCGGCGCCTTCGACGCCGACCTGGTGAAGATCACCGGCGCCCGCTCGCTGAGCGAGGTCCAGGCCGAGTCGGTCGCCACCCAGGCCAAGCAGGCCGAGCGTGACGTCCAGGAGCTGACCCGCGAGCTGGAGCGTGCCACCAAGCACGCCGCCGACCTGCGGGCCGACGCCGAGCGGCTGGCCGCACGGGCCGCCCGCGAGCGCGCCGAGCTGGGCATCGAGGACGAGCCCGCGGTGGACGCGGCCGAGACCGAGACCGGCGAGCGGACCGCGATCCGCACCGAGGCCTCCGTCCCGGCGCAGAGCGCCCCGGCGGACGTCGAGGACACCCGCCCGGCCCGTACCGCGGCGGTGCGCGACGAGCGCGGTCGTGACGAGCGTCGCGACGACCGCGGTAACTTCCAGCGCCGTGACGACCGGGGCGGCGAGCGCAGCTTCGAGCGTCGTGACGACCGTGGCGGCTTCCAGCGCCGCGACGACCGTCCGGCCGGCGGCAGCCGCTCCTACGGCGACCGCGACAACCGCACCTCCGGCGGTGGCTTCCAGCGTCGCGACGACCGGGGCACCGAGCGCCGCGACGACCGTGGCGGCTTCCAGCGCCGCGACGACCGCGGCAGCAGCGACCGCGGCGGCTTCCAGCGCCGTGACGACCGGGGCACCGACCGTCGTGACGACCGTGGCGGCTTCCAGCGCCGGGACGACCGTCCGGCCGGCGGCAGCCGCTCCTACGGCGACCGTGACAACCGCACCTCCGGCGGCTACCAGGGCCGTTCCGGTGGCAGCTTCGGCGAGCGCAGCGGTCGCCCGTCGACGCCGTACCAGAGCCGTGACGACCGTCCGGCCGGCGGCAGCCGCTCCTACGGCGACCGTCCCTCCTCGGGCAGCAGCCGTCCGGCCTTCGGCCGTCGGGACGACCACCGCCCCGCAGGTGGCGCCAGCCGCTCCTTCGGTGACCGCGACAACCGCTCCGGCGGGTTCCAGCGTCGCGACGACCGTGGCGGCAGCTTCAACGGCGGCTCCGCCGGTGGCGACCGCAAGCCCCGCTGGAAGAACTGACCCGGCGACAGGCTGAACCAAGCGAAGGGCCGCTTCCCGTACTCCGGTACGGGAAGCGGCCCTTCGCCGTTCCCGGGAGGGCGACGGCGACGGCGACGGCGACAAGATCGCGTTAAGAAGAGTCGGCAGACCGTCAGTAACGCGTCAAGATTTGCCATTCGGCGTACAGACGCGCGGAGAGTGATCGCCGGTGCGGGCTCCGGTTCACAGCTGGCGGAGCCCCAGCGGGAACGGCGGGGGACGATGACAACGACGGCGACGACGGCGGGCAGTGCGGCCGGCACCGAGCAGGAACAGGGGAGCGGGGCAGGCGAACGAGCGGCGACGCGCCGGGAGCCCGAGGGCCCGATGCCGGGTGGTCAGCACGGACCGGGACGGTTCTCCCCGGCACGGCTGGCCCAGACCTGGTCCCGGTGGTGGCGGCACGCCCACGACATGCCCTCCCGGCTGCGGACCGGCACGGCGGTCTGCCTGGTGCTGACGGTGGCCCTGGGCGGGCTGCTCACCGGCGTCGCGGCGCAGGCCGGGGGCACCTGGTCCACCATCAGCGACCGGCAGGCCCCGCAGGTGGTGGATGCCACCGACCTGTACCAGGCGCTCACCGACCTGGACGCGCAGACCGCGAACGTGCTGATGGTCGGCGCGGACACGACGCTGGCCGGCCACCGCACCACGGCCTTGGCCCAGTACGCGAAGGACCGCACCGACGCCGACCACGACCTGCAGCGGGCCACCCTGGACGCCTCCGGCGACAGCACGGTGCAGCAGGCGCTGGCCGGAGTGCTCGACGGCATGGGCAGTTACCAGGACCTGGCCGCGCGGGCGATGGAGCTCAACGACCGGGCCGGCGCCGGCGCGGGCCACCCCGACCCGACCGCGCTGACCGAGTACCGCAAGGCCACCGACCTGATGCGGACCACGCTGCTGCCCGCCGCCGACCGGCTGGTCCAGGCCGACAACGCGGCCTTCGACCGCTCCTACAACGCCGAGCGCTCCACGCTCGGCGCCGCCGGATGGTGGCTGGGTGTCCTGGGCATCGCCCTCCTCGGCACCCTGATCGCGACCCAGGTCTGGCTCGCACTCAGGTTCCGACGGATCGTCAACCCGGCGCTGGCGGCGGCGACCCTGATCACGGTGGTGCTCGTGGCACTCGGCGGCTCGATGTTCGCCAACCAGAGCGACAAGCTGCACCTGGCCCGCCGCGACGCCTTCGACTCCGTGGTCGCCCTGGCCCGGGCCCGCGCGGTCGCCTACGACGGCAACGCCGACGAGAGCCGCTACCTGCTCGACCAGGGCCGCGCGGCCACCTACCAGGACGCCTTCGAGACCTCCTCTCAGCAACTGGTGGACCTCCCCGGCGCCACTCTGTCGACCTACGACGCCGGCCTGGCCGGAGCGCTCTCCGCCTACCAGGCCGATCACACCGACGTGCGCTTCCAGGGATTCCTGGGCACGGAGTTCCGCAACATCACCTTCCCGGGTGAGCGTTCGGCGGCCGAGTCCGCGCTGACCACCTATCAGGCGTACCAGCTGGACGACCGGAAGATCCGGGCCCTGGTGGCCGCCGGCCGGCTGGACGACGCGATCCGCTTCGGCACCAGCTACAACACCGGTGACTCCAACTGGGCCTTCGCCCAGTACGACACCGCACTGCAGCAGGTGATCCAGGTGAACGCCACCGCCTTCGCCGGCGCCGGCCACGACGCCCAGGACCAGCTCGGGGTCGACCTGCCGCTGCTGGGCGCCGGGGCGGGACTGGTGCTGCTGCTCTGCCTGCTCGGGGTGCACCCGCGACTTCGGGAGTTCCGCTGAGGGTTGAGCGCTGAGGGTTGAGCGCTGAAGGTTGAGCGCTGAGGGTTGAGCGCCGAGGGTTGAGCGCCGAGGGTTGAGCACTGAAGGCTGGGCGTTGAGGGTTCGGAGCCGGGAGTTGACGGCGCTGAGGCCGGTTGCCGTGTCGGCGGAACGGCATGGCGGCTCCCGGGGGAGACTCCAGGGGTGACCAGTGACCCGAGCAGCGCACAGAACGAGCACGGCGAGCCGCACCACGACGACCTCGGCAGCAGGCTGAACTGGCTCCGGGCCGGGGTGCTCGGGGCCAACGACGGCGTGGTGTCCACAGCCGGGCTGGTGGTCGGCGTGGCCGGGGCGACCAGTTCCTCCAGCGCGCTGCTCACCGCCGGGCTGGCCGGGCTGCTGGCAGGCTCGCTGTCGATGGCCGCCGGCGAGTACGTCTCGGTCAGCACCCAGCGGGACTCCGAGCGGGCCGCGTTGGACCTGGAGCGCCGCGAGCTGCGGTACACCCCCGACGCCGAACTGGACGAACTCGCCGGCCTCTACGAGCAGAAGGGGCTGAGCCCCGAACTCGCCAGGGAGGTGGCCGAGGCGCTGACCGCCCACGACGCGCTGGCCGCCCACGCCGAGACGGAACTGGGCATCGACCCCGAGGATCTCACCAACCCCTGGCACGCCGCCGGGGCGAGCTTCGTCGCCTTCACCGTCGGCGCGCTGCTGCCGTTGCTGGCGATGGTGCTGCCGCCGGCCTCGGTGCGGCTGTGGATCACCGTGCTGGCCGTGCTGGGGGCGCTGATGCTGTGCGGCTGGATCAGCGCACGGCTGGGCCGCGCGCCGCTGCGCCCGGCGATACTGCGGAACGTCGCAGGCGGCGCCGTCGCCATGGCGGTCACCTACGTCGCGGGGTCGCTGCTGGGCGCGGCCGGCGGCTAGCGTCGGCCCACCGAGGGATCCTTGACCCCCGGGAAGCCTCCGTGCTTCACTCGCCGCATGCTCCAGCGGTGGGTTCTCACGCGTCGACGTCACGTCGACCTTCTTCGCGTGTCCGCCACCAGCTGTCCGGTTCACCTCTGAGCGTGTCGGTTCCGCTCCTCCCGGCCCCGCGCTGACCCGTGTCAGCCGCGCACCCCGGTGCCTGTCCCGGCCCGGGTGCGTTCCGCCTGCCTGCCCGGCTCCGGGCTTTCCCACTGAGGTGATCCATGTCCTTCGTCCTGTCCGTCTCCGGCAGTCCCTCCCGCACCTCGCGCACCGCGCGGCTGCTGCGCCACGTCGACGCCCGGCTGACCGCCCGCGGGCACGAGGTCGTCCACCTGTCGGTGCGCGAGCTGCCGCCGGCCGCTCTGCTCGCCGCGGACACCTCGCACCCCGAGATCAGCGCCGCGGTGGCACTGGTCGAGCGGGCCGACGCCCTGGTGATCGGCACCCCGGTGTTCAAGGCCGCATACTCGGGGCTGCTCAAGACCTACCTCGACCTGCTCCCGCAGTACGCCCTGGAGGGCAAGTCCGCCCTCCCACTGGCCACCGGCGGCTCCACCGCGCACGTCCTGGCGATCGACTACGCGCTGCGTCCGGTCCTGCAGTCGCTGGGCGCGGCGCATGTCGCGCAGGGCTACTTCGTGCTGGACCGGCTGATAGCGGTCCGCGAGGACGGCGGCACCGTCCTGGACGCCGAGGCCGACCGCGGACTGGCGCGGACCGTGGACCGCTTCGCCGAGGCGATCGACCGGACCACGCAGCCGCTCGCCGCCTCGGCCTGACCCCCTGTCCGACGCGCCCTCGGCCCCTCCCGAACGCCCGCCTCCGCCCGTCCTCTGACCAGGCACACAGCGGTTCGACCTCGACCCCCAGGATGGAGTACAGTCATGGAGTCGCAAGACAACCTGGCCTCGTGGAGCAGTTGGTTAGCTCGCCACCCTGTCAAGGTGGAGGTCGCGGGTTCAAGTCCCGTCGAGGTCGCCTGACGATCAGCCCGGATCCTTCTGGATCCGGGCTGATCTGCGTTCCGCCCGCCTGCGAGGGCTCCGGAGTGCCCTTCACCCCTCTGAGACGCCCGTCACGGCCGCCGCGCAGGGCTCCGCGGTGACCCTACGCCATGTGACACGGCTCACTTACATTTCCTTGAGACCTGCTCATGTTGACCCCCCTGCGAGGGGTGGCAATTTAATATGTAAAATTGCACACTCTCAACGGGGTCACCACAACACGAAACCGCACCGAACCCGGCGGAGTTCGGTGCGGCTCGTGGTGTTGCTTCAAAGATCCCTGAGAGTTCCCCCACCGGCTACGTGCCGATCAACAGTGCCCGTCGCTTGGACATGTCGCCGCAGAAAGCGGAGGAAATGATTCAGGCCTCGCTGCGCTGCTGTGGAATGCCCGCGAGCAGGGCGCGAACCTCTGCTTCACGGTAACGACGGTGCCCACCAAGCGTCCGGATCGACGTGAGCTTGCCGGCCTTGGCCCAGCGTGTGACCGTCTTGGGGTCAACGCGGAACATGGTGGCGACCTCAGCCGGCGTCAGCAGCGGTTCGGCGTCAGGGGTACGAGCGGTCATGTGAGCGGCCTCCTCGGGAGAACCAAACCAGCGCGGTTCTTTCCTTCAAATTCTGCACCTTGGTCTGCGATGCCCGAAATGGCGCATGCCGACCAAGTCGGTAATAGGACGAACGGCTTGTCCTCGGCACTACAACTACACCATCCGTCCAGCCCCAACGGCCAAACCGTAGGAATTGACCCCTGCGGGCTCAAGCTCGGCGGATAGCTATGGACCATGCCATAACGGACAGTCACGCGAACGTGACCATGGGTCATGACGGACCAGGCCCCCTCCGCGTCCCCCACGAAGTCTCTCGATTCTCCACAGATCCCCGCAGATGCGGGCACAACGACCTATGGTGAGGCTGGTTGTCCTATTTTGACACCCTGAGTGTGCTTCGCGTCAACGGTGAGGCACGTCACGTTCGTGGGGTATTGACCCGTTCCGGGACCTTGGTCCCATGTGGGCGGGAGATAAGCCCTCGTGGGACTTATGAGGGAAGGATGCCATGCGCCACTGACACTGGTCTGGGCCAGTAGTGACGTGATCCGTCGTGGCGGAACCCCGCCACCCGGTTCCGACGGGCCGTCAGTTGGCGTACTGGAGTTCCTGGACCCGGCGCCAGCGCTCCGTCATCGAGCGGTAGGAACGGCCCGCCCGGACCGGGTCGCCCTCGCGCAGCGCGGCGATGCCCTCGGCGACCTCCTCGGCCGAGCGGTCCTCGGCAAGGCCCGCGGCGGGGATCGCGTGCACCAGCCCGCCGTAGTCCAGCTCCACCAGCGAGCGCGGGTGGAACTCCTCCAGCCAGCGCCCGACCTCCTCGACCCCGGAGACCATCGGGCCGTCGTCCAGGCTCTCCCGCAGCACCCGGTAGCCCCGGGCCAGACGTCGCCGGGCCTGCGCCATCGGCGTCCGGTAGCGAAGCACCGGCGCGGTCATCCGCCGCACGCCCCCCGACTGCTCCCCCGCGACGTCGGAGGCCGCGACCCCCGACGCCGAGGCTGAGCCCGACCCGGACCCGCCCGGCTCCTGCACCGGTTCGCCGGGCCCGGGCGGGTCCGCCGGTCCGGCCGGGGCGTACTCCCGCTCCTCCGCGCCGAAGAGCAGGAACCAGCGCATCGGCACGTTCCAGGTGCTGGTCAGGATCCACGGCCGGCCGTCGGGGTTCTGCACCCGCCAGCGGTCCCAGTCCGCCTCCGCCTGGGCCCGCACCACCGGCGGCACCACCGCGTCCAGCAGCGGCGGCGGAAGCAGCTGAGGCAGCTCCTCCAGGGCCAGCCAGCTGCGCAGCCGGGTACGCCAGGGACAGAGATAGGTGACGCCGTCCGCCTGGTGCACGAAGGCCTCCCGGCTCTCGCGCTCGGGGACCGCCATCGGCGGCACCGCGATGAGGTCGGCGAGCCGGCTCCTGCCCTCCTCCAGCGCGGTGGCCGGATCGATCCCACCGGGCCCTGACCGCTCTGCGGCATAGGTCTGCCAGTACGAGCGCTCCGGCTCCTGGAAGGCCGCCAGCGGCTCGTACACACGCAGATAGGCGGCGTAGGGAGGCAGCACCGAGGTCCGCAGCGTAGGCACGCTGGAATCGTCGCACGGCGGCGGCCTCCAGCGGCCCGGAAGCCGGTGCTCCGCACCGTCCCGGCCGGGGATCACACTAGTGATGAACCTGCTTTCAACGGCCCCCGAGCGGGTCCTAGGCTTCTCCGTACAACGTCCGCACCACAGCAGCGGACGCGATTCGACAATGGAGTCACCACCGTGACCGATGTCAGCGAGCGTTCCGGCGTCCTGCGCCGGATTTTCTCCTCGGAGTCCGATTCGGCCCCCGGCGACAGCCACGAGCAGGTCGTCCTGTGCCACGACCGCGACAGCGGCCTCAAGGCCGTCATCGCGATCCACTCGACCGCGCTGGGCCCCGCCCTCGGCGGCACCCGCTTCCACCCGTACGCCTCCGAGGAGGAGGCCGTGCAGGACGCGCTGAACCTGGCGCGCGGCATGTCCTACAAGAACGCCCTGGCCGGGCTCGACCTCGGCGGCGGCAAGGCCGTGATCATCGGCGACCCGGCGACCGTCAAGACCGAGGCGCTGCTGCGCGCGTACGGCCGCTTCGTGCAGTCCCTCGGCGGGCGCTACGTGACCGCCTGCGACGTCGGCACCTACGTCGCGGACATGGACGTCATCGCCCGCGAGTGCGACTACGTCACCGGCCGCTCGCCCGAGCACGGCGGCGCCGGGGACTCCTCGGTGCTGACCGCCTTCGGCGTGTTCCAGGCCATGCGCGCGTCCGCCCAGCACCGCTGGGGCGCCCCGACGCTGGCGGGCCGCCGGGTCGGCGTGGCCGGCATCGGCAAGGTCGGCCACTACCTGGTCCAGCACCTGGTGGAGGAGGGCGCGCAGGTCGTCGTCACCGACGTCCGCGAGGAGGCCGTCAACCGGGTCCGCGCCGCTCACCCGACCGTGGAGGTGGTGGCCGACGCCGAGGCGCTGATCCGCGCGAACCTCGACGTGTACGCCCCCTGCGCGCTCGGTGGCGCCCTCGACGACAGCACCGTGCCCGCGCTCAGCGCGGCCATCGTCTGCGGCGCCGCCAACAACCAGCTGGCCCACCCCGGCGTCGAGAAGGACCTGGCCGACCGGGGCATCCTCTACGCCCCCGACTACCTGGTGAACGCCGGTGGCGTGATCCAGGTCGCGGACGAGATCGAGGGCTTCGTCTTCGAGCGGGCCAAGGCCAAGGCCGCGAAGATCTTCGACACCACCCTGGAGATCTTCGCCCGGGCCGAGGCCGACGGCGTGCCCCCGGCGGTCGCCGCGGACCGGCTCGCCGAGCGCCGGATGGCGGACGTCGGCCGGCTCCGCTCGATCCTGCTCCCCGGTGCCCGGCGCGAGCGCCGCGGCTGAGACAGGAGCCCGGCGGCCGCACCCGCGCGACACCCACGAGAGGGGTGCGGCCGCCGCTGCCGCCGAAGGCGGCCCCGTCCCGTCCCCTGATGAAGAACCGCGTTCTCACCTGACGGGCCCGTCCGGGTGATACCCGGTACCCGAAGGGGGGATAATCGTGTCGGAGCGGCCCCTTCCGGCGCTCCGGGACGAGTACCGCAAAAGCCACCCAATGCCCCTATGACCTGCATCGATATGGTCACAGGTAGGGTCGTGGTGCGGCACGTCGCACGGGCGGCGTACCGTACGGCGCTGTAAGCAGGTACCGTTATTGCTCTAAGGACCGACCCTCTCACTCCGGCGAGGGGTCGTTTCTCATCATGAACGCGTGTCAAGACTCGGGGCCATGAGCCCCGTCGTTGAGGGGGTCGAGCCATGGGGCGCGGCCGGGCCAAGGCCAAGCAGACAAAGGTCGCCCGCCAGCTGAAGTACGGCGACGTGGGTTTCGACCCGTCACGTCTGGCCAACGAGCTGGGCGCATCGTCACCGAGGGGACCGGTCAATCCGGAACCCGTCGAGGACGACGAGGACGACGACGATCCGTACGCCTCGTACGCGCAGTTGTACAACGGCGAGGACGACGAGGAAGAGGACGAGGCTGCGGGCCCCGCCCGTAAACACGCCTGACCTCTTTCAGCCAGCCGAAGCGCCGATCCGGGACCGACCGGGTCGGCCATTCGGCGTTTGCGCCCGCCGCAGGCGCAAGCACGCAGCGCCCGCCGCAGGCGCAAGGACGCAGCCGCCCGACGCAGGCGAAAGCAGGCAGCCCCGCCGCGGGGCAGGCGCACAGGCGCAGCCACCGCCGCAGGCGGCAGGATGCGGGCCCTCGCGCAGGCGGAAAGACAGGGGGCCGGGCGGCCGGGTGGAACCCCGCCACCCGGCCCCGCAGCGTCCGCTACGCGTACGTCCCGTACAGGGCCGCGCCACCGGCGGACCACTCGCCGCCGCGCTCGACGATGTCGCCCAGCAGCCAGGCCTCGACGTCGCGGTCCGCCAGAACTGCCAGCACGGTGTCGACCGACTCCGGCGGGACCACGGCGACCATGCCGATGCCCATGTTCAGGGTCTTCTCGATCTCCAGCGTCTCCATCCGGCCGACCTGCGCCACCGTCTGGAACACCGGCATCGGGGTCCAGGTGCCGCGGTCCAGGCGGGCGTGCAGGCCCTCCGGGATGACCCGGGCCAGGTTGGCCGCCAGGCCGCCGCCGGTGACGTGGGAGAAGGCGTGGATCTCGGTGGAGCGGGCCAGCGCCAGGCAGTCCAGCGAGTAGATCCTGGTGGGCTCCAGCAGTTCCTCGCCGAGGGTCCGGCCGAACTCCTCGACCTGCCGGTCCAGCGACCAGCCGGCCTGGTTCAGCAGCACGTGCCGGACCAGGGAGTAGCCGTTGGAGTGCAGACCGGACGCGGCCATGGCGATGACCACGTCACCGGCCCTGACCCGGTCGGCGCCCAGCAGCGCGTCGGCCTCGACCACGCCGGTGCCGGCGCCCGCCACGTCGTACTCGTCCGGGCCGAGCAGGCCCGGGTGCTCCGCCGTCTCACCGCCGACCAGCGCGCAGCCGGCCAGCACGCAGCCCTCGGCGATGCCCTTGACGATCTGCGCGACCCGCTCCGGGTGGACCTTGCCGACGCAGATGTAGTCGGTCATGAACAGCGGCTCGGCGCCGCAGACCACCAGGTCGTCCACGACCATGCCGACCAGGTCGTGGCCGATGGTGTCGTGCTTGTCCATGGCGGCGGCCAGGGCCACCTTGGTGCCCACGCCGTCGGTCGCGGAGGCCAGCAGCGGGCGCTGGTAGCGCTTGAGCGCACTGGCGTCGAAGAGCCCGGCGAAGCCGCCCAGGCCGCCGACCACCTCGGGCCGGGTGGCCTTGCCGACCCACTGCTTCATCAGCTCGACCGCGAGGTCGCCCGCCTCGATGGAGACGCCCGCGGCGGCGTAGGTGGCACCGGCGGTGGCCTGGGACTGGTCGCTCACGAGAACGGCCCTTTCAACGGTTGGTGGTGCTCAGGGACGGCGCCGGGACGCCTCGGGGACGTCCCACGGACGCCTCAGGGACGGCGCAGCGCGTCCGAAGCGCCGATGCCGCCGAGCAGCGACTGCACGCCGTCGGCGTCGCTGCGGTTCTTGCCGGCGTTGCTGCGTACCGCCGGGGCCTGGCCGGCCGAGGCGATCTCCGCCTCCAGCAGGTGCTTGCCCAGCAGCTGCGGGTCGGGCAGCTCCATCGGGTACTCGCCGTCGAAGCAGGCCCGGCAGAGCCGGTCCTTGGGCTGGTCGGTGGCCTCGACCATGCCTTCGAGGGAGATGAAGGAGAGCGAGTCCGCGCCCAGCGAGGCGCCGATCTCCTCCACCGTGAGGCCGTTCGCTATCAACTCGGCCCGGGTGGCGAAGTCGATGCCGAAGAAGCAGGGCCACTTGATCGGCGGCGAGGAGATCCGGATGTGCACCTCGGCGGCGCCCGCCTCGCGCAGCATCCGCACCAGCGCGCGCTGGGTGTTGCCGCGGACGATGGAGTCGTCCACCACCACGAGGCGCTTGCCGCGGATGACGTCCTTCAGCGGGTTCAGCTTCAGCCGGATGCCGAGCTGACGGATGGTCTGGTTGGGCTGGATGAAGGTGCGCCCGACATAGGCGTTCTTCACCAGGCCGGAGCCGTAGGGGATGCCGCTGGCCTCGGCGTAGCCGATGGCGGCCGGGGTGCCGGACTCCGGGGTCGCTATCACCAGGTCGGCGTCGGCCGGAGCCTCCTTGGCCAGCCGGCGGCCCATCTCGACCCGGGACAGGTGCACGTTCCGGCCGGCGATGGTGGTGTCCGGGCGGGCCAGGTAGACGTACTCGAAGACGCAGCCCTTGGGCTTGGCCTCGGCGAAGCGCGAGGTGCGCAGACCGTTCTCGTCCACCGCGATCAGCTCGCCGGGCTCGACCTCGCGGATGAACGAGGCGCCGACGATGTCCAGCGCGGCGGTCTCCGAGGCGACCACCCAGCCGCGCTCCAGCCGGCCCAGCACCAGCGGGCGGATGCCCTGCGGGTCGCGGGCCGCGTACAGGGTCTGCTCGTCCATGAAGACCAGCGAGAACGCACCCTTGACCTTCGGCAGCACCTGCCGGGCGGTCTCCTCGATCGACAGGTCCGGGTAGCCGGCCAGCAGCGCGGTGACCAGGTCGGTGTCGTTGGTGACGGCGGACCGGCCGGAGCGGGAGACATGCTGCTCGCCCGGAAGCCCGGCGACCATCTCCGCCAGCTCGGCGGTGTTCACCAGGTTGCCGTTGTGGCCGAGCGCGAGCGAACCCTGCGCCGTGGCCCGGAAGGTGGGCTGGGCGTTCTCCCACACCGAGGATCCGGTCGTGGAGTACCGGGCATGGCCGACGGCGATATGGCCGAGCAGCGAGCCCAGGGAGGTCTCGTCGAACACCTGGGACACGAGCCCCATGTCCTTGTAGACCAGGATCTGCGAACCGTTGCTCACTGCGATTCCCGCGGACTCCTGTCCGCGGTGCTGCAGGGCATACAGCCCGAAATAGGTGAGTTTGGCGACCTCTTCGCCGGGAGCCCAGACTCCGAAGACTCCGCAGGCATCCTGCGGGCCCTTCTCGCCGGGAAGGAGGTCATGGCTGAGTCGTCCGTCACCGCGTGGCACATCTTGAGTCTAGGGCAGCGCGACCACACCAGCCGAACGGGGGATTCGGGGGCAACCCGCCGCAGGTCACCCGGCAGATCGCGGACGCGCGTAGATCGCGGCGGAGACGGCTCAGCCCATCACGGGGAGTAGCGAGGAGAGATCACTGCGCTCTCCGCCGGCCGTGAGTTCCGCCACGTCCAGGGCCTCGCTCCAGGTGCGGCGCCCGGTCGCGAGCCGGATCCAGGGCAGCGGCGCGGTCTCCACCACGTTCGGCGGCGTCCCCCGGGTGTGCCGGGGACCGGCCACGCACTGCACCACGGCGAACGGGGGGATGCGCAGCTCGACCGAGCCGCCGGGGGCGCGCGCGGCCAGCGCGTCGGCGAGCAGCCTGGTGGTCGCGGCCAGCGCCTGCCGGTCGTGCGGGAAGGCGTCCGGGACGGGGTACCGGGTGGGGAGCGCGGCGGCCAGGTCGTCCGCGTGCACCACCGTCTCCACGACGCGGGTCACCAGGTAGTCGCTGAGCAGCATCGGGCCGAAGCGCATCGCGATCCGCAGCAGCGGGGCATGGTCCTCTGCCAGCGTCCGCAGCAGCGCGTCGACGGGCCGGTCGAAGGTCCGCGCCAGTTCCTCGGGCGTTCCGGTGAACTCCGCCTCGGCATGCTCGCGCACCCCGGCCGCGATGGTCGGCGCGGCGGTGCGGGTGAGGCCCACCCAGTCGGTCAGCGCCAGCGGCTCGCCGTCCGGGACCGGGTCGCCGAGGTACTTGGGCACCCAGTCGATCACGATCGCGAGATGCGCGATCAGGTCCCTGACCCGCCACTCGCCCAGCCGGGTGGGCGCGGCCAGCAGTTCCTCCGCGTCGGGCAGCGCGCACAGCTCGTGGACGGCGCCGCGCAGCGCCTCGACCTGTCCGGCGAGCGCGGCCCGGGTCCGCAGCGGGTCGTAGGTGCGGGCGCGCGTGGTTCTGGCGGCTGGCGACATGTCAGAAACCCTAGATCCTCGGGCCGCTCCCCGGTAGCGGGCTTCGAGCCCGGCTCGGCGGCTGCGATCACCGGGGCGCTGGGTAGGGTCGGTGTGTCGGCCGCAGGGGCTGTGCCGGCTCCGCCGGCCACCGTGGCCGCGTTGGGTTCCCAGCCCCCGCTCTGACCGCGTTGCCCGCACCGGCCGCCTCGGCCGCGTCGATCCGGAGGAGCAGCTGTGCAGGTCCGACCGCTCAGCCCGGAGGCGCTCGCGGAGCACCTGGCGGAACGGATCGCGGCGCTGCCGCCGGGAGCGGGCGGACGGCTCCGGGTGGCGGTGGACGGCGCACCGGCGGCCGGGACCGCCGGTCTCGCCGACGCGGCGGCGGATCGGCTGCGACTGCTCGGCCGCCCGGTGCTGCGGCTGAGCGCCGGCGACTTCCTGCGCCCGGCCTCACTGCGGTACGAGTACGGGCACGAGGACCCCGACTCCTACTACGACGGCTGGCTGGACACCAACGCCCTGTTCCGCGAGGTCTTCGACCCGCTGGAACCGGGCGGCAGCGGGCGGGTACTGCCCTCGCTGTGGGACCCGCGCGCCGACCGGGCGACCCGGGCCGCGCCGGTGCCCCTGCCACCGGGCGGGGTGCTGCTGCTGGACGGACCGCTGCTGCTGGGCCGGTGGCTGCCGCTGGACCTCTCGGTCCACCTGCGGCTGAGCCCCGCCGCGCTGGCCCGCCGGACGCCGGCCGAGGACCGGTGGACCCTGCCCGCCTTCGCCCGCTACGAGCAGGAGGCCCGGCCGGCCGAGACCGCCGACCTGGTGGTGCGGGCCGATGACCAGCGCCGTCCGGCCCTGGTCATCGGCTGAGCGCCGTTCGGAACTGCGGGTCCGTCAGTACTGCTGCTGTCCGTGCTGCTGGTAGCTGACGACCTCGACCGTGCAGAAGGAGCAGCGGCGGGCGGCGACCGGGATGGCGCTGAGGCACTCCGGGCACTCGTGCGTGGCCGCCGCCTTCACGGGGGTGAAGCGGGCGTGCAGCTTGTTCACCGGCAGCACCACGCAGTAGTAGACGACAGCGGCTATCAGCACAAAGCTGATCAGCGCGCTCACGGCCGCACCATAGGGGAACGTCACCCCGGAGACGTTCCACGAGGCGGACTCGAAGTCCCCGCTCTTGTGAGTGATCAGACCCACGATGGGGGTCAGGAACGCCTTGACGAATCCGTTCACCACGGCGGTGAACGCGGCGCCGATGACGATGCCGACCGCCAGGTCGACGACGTTTCCGCGCAGCAGGAAACTGCGGAAGCCCTTCACGATGTGCTCTCCCTACAACTGTTCGGCGCCTGGGGGATGGCGCGGGCTCACCCTTTCAGGCGAGCGGCCGAACAGGCGAACGCCGCAGCTCGCGGGCCACGCGCACGAACGCCGCCGGGGGCGCAGGGCTGAGCCCCGCGCCCCCGGCGGGCGGGTCTGTCGCCGATCGGACCGGAGAACCGGTCGGCTGCCTCAGGCGGAGTCGGTGACCTCTTCGGACTCGTCCTGCGCCGTCGCCCGGTCCCCGGCATCCACGACGACACCCGCTTCGTCCTGGGCAACCGCCTTGGCGTCGGCCTGGGCCTTGGCATGCGCCTGAGCCTGGGCCTGGATGCCGGAGACGCTGCGGAGCGGCACCTCCTTGATGAACAGCACCAGGACGAAGGCCACCACCATCACGACCGCGCCGAGCAGGAACACGGTGTGCATGGAGTCCGCGAAACCCTGCTTGAACGGGGCTGCGAACACCGCGTCGAGCCGCTGGATGAAGGAGGAGTCACTCAGCACCGAGGATGAGCCTCCTCCGGCCGCCGGGTGCTGCAGCATCTGCACCACGGGCTGGTTGGCCGGCTTGCCGACCACGGCCGGGTCGTGCAGCGCCGCCTGGAACTGCGGGGTCTTCGAGGCCGCGGTGAAGGCGTTGCCGATCTTGTCGCCAACGGTGCTGAACAGCACCGACAGGAAGACCGCGGTGCCGACCGTCGCGCCGAGCTGGCGGAAGAACGTGGCCGACGCGGTCGCCACGCCCATGTCCTTGGCCGGGACGGCGTTCTGCACGGACAGGGTCAGCGTCTGCATGGTGAATCCCAGGCCGATGCCAAACAGCAGCATGTAGGCCATGGTCTCCGGCAGCGCCGTGTTCCACTGCACCTCGTAGTGGAACAGCAGCATGGCGACGACCATGAGTGCCGTGCCGATGACCGGGAAGATCTTGTAGCGCCCGCTGCGGGCGGTGAGCTGGCCGGTCAGGATCGAGGCGGCCATCATGCCCAGCATCAGCGGCAGCATCAGCAGGCCCGACTTGGTCGGGCTCGCGCCCTTCACGATCTGCAGGTACTGAGGGATCATCAGCATCCCGCCGAACATCCCCATGCCCACCAGCACCGAGAGCACGCTGGTCTGGCTGAACACCTTGTTGCCGAACAGCCGCATCGGGATCAGTGCCGCGTCGCCCATCCGGCGCTCGACCAGGATCCAGGCGACCACCCCGACCACGCCGATGACGTAGCAGGCCAGCGAGCGGCCGGAGAGCCACCCCCAGTCCCGGCCCTGCTCGGCGACGAGGAGCAGCGGGACCACGCCGACGGCGATGGTGACCGCGCCCCACCAGTCGATGCGCTGCTCGCGGCGGACGTGCGGGACGTTGAGCACCTTGGCGACGACGACCAGCGCGATCATGCCGATCGGCACGTTCACCAGGAACACCCAGCGCCAGCCCGCGATGCCGAGGATGGTGCTCTGGCCCGCCAGGAAGCCGCCGACCAGCGGACCCAGCACGCTGGAGGTGGCGAAGACGGCGAGGATGTAGCCCTGGTAGCGGGCCCGCTCACGCGGCGGCACGATGTCGCCGATGATCGCCAGTGCCAGGGACATCAGTCCGCCGGCGCCCAGGCCCTGGAACGCCCGGAAGGCGGCCAGCTCGATCATCGAGGTGGAGAAGGTGCAGGCCACCGAGCCGACCACGAAGATGCTGATCGCGGCGAGGAAGAACGGCTTGCGGCCGTAGATGTCGGAGAGCTTGCCGTAGAGCGGCGTGGCGATGGTCGAGGTGATCAGGTACGCGGTGGTGGTCCAGGCCTGCTCGCTGAGACCGTGCAGGTCGTCGGCGATGGTCCGGATCGCCGTGCTGACGATCGTCTGGTCCAGGGCGGCCAGGAACATCCCGATCATCAGACCGCTGAGGATGGTCAGGATCTGGCGGTGACTCAGCCCGCCCGGCGCGGGGGTCGGCGCGGCGACCGCCCCCGCTGTGCTGTTGCCGCTGCTCATGCGGGATCTCCTTGGTGTGCTGCGGCAGTGGCCATCGGAGCGGTGGCTCCGGGCGGGCCGCCGAACAGTTGTGCGCGGTTCTCGGCGAAGTCGTCGTTGAGGCGGCCGAACAGCCGGACCAGCTGGTACCGGTCCTCGGCCGGCCAGGCCTCAAGGATCACGGCCAGCTGCTCGTTGCGCTGGTCGCGGTAGTGCTGGAAGGCGAGCACCCCGTCGGGGGTGGCGGAGAGCAGGGCACCCCTGCGGTCCTCGGGGTCCGGACGGCGCTCGACCAGCCCCCGGTCGACCAGCGAACGGATCTGCCGGCTGACGGTGGACAGATCCAGCAGGGTGTCCGCGGCGAGATCGGTGGCCCGGCGCGGACCGCAGGTGACCAGCCGGGCCAGCAGCAGCCGGTCGCCGCCGCCCGGGTCCTCCCGGGAGCGCTGCTTCCACGCCGTGATCAGCCTGACGAAGCGTGACATCTCGTCCCCGAGCGCAGTCGCCGCATCCGCGGCGGTCGCAGTCCCCTGCTCCATGGCCACCCTCCCCTGACACTTACGGCGACGTTATTGCTTGCCTCCAGCAACTAACTGTACACCGCATGCTTTCATTCCCAAGGATGAGATCCCCCGCAGCTCTCGCCCCGGGACCCGACAGGCCATCAGCGACCGCCCTCGACCGCCCTCGAGAAAGGCCCCCGAGCCTGGAGTCAACCCCCAGGCCCGGAGGCCCTCACACTGTCGCAGCCGTCCTCATCTGGTCACGCGGATGACCTGATAGACAGAACCCAGCCTACGGCTGTACGGCGGCGTCCTCAGTCGTCACGGACGCGGATGCCCGTCAGCAGGTCCAGTTGATCGGCGTGGTGCCGACGTAGATCCGGCCCTGGGAGTTGATGTCGACGGTGGTTCCGCCGCCACCCATGGTGTTGCTGGCCCACACGGCGTTGCCGTAGGCACGGTAGAGGACGAAGTTCCCGTCGGCCTGGTAGTCGGCGTGCGTAGCCCCGGAATTCATGGTGTTCGACGCCCAGCAGACGTACTTGTTGCCGGTGCTGTTGTCGAAGCGGTACTCCACCAGATTGCCGTCGGCCTGCATGTCCAGCTCCCAACCCGTGGCGTTGCTGGAGTCAGCCGGGTTGTAGCGGTAGATGTACTGGCCCACCGTCAGCTGCTGTCCCCTGGTGAGCTGGCTGCCGAATGCGTCGGCCGAGGCGTTGCCGGTGGAGATGGTCATCACCATCGGGATGGCCGCGGCCACCGCGGCGATCCTGGCGATACGCGCCTTGCGCATGGATGTCCCCTGAAATAGGTGAGTTGGGTGTGCTGGGTGGCGCTCATGGCCCTGGCAACTGGCACAGACGGCTCTGGAGTGCGGCCCCACCGTGCCGTTTGGCACGCGGCGGTGGCAACCTGGATCGGTGTCTCCGCGTCTCCATCTGCTCGCGCGCCTCTGACCTGCGGATTGAGACGTCTCACAAAGGCTGAGCGCACGCGGTCCACGCGAAGAGCGATCTTTGGCGGGATGATCTCGTGGGGGTTCCGCGTAGGCCCTTGGGCGCCAGGTCGAGGAAGAGGCCACCCGCGTGATGGAGACCACACTTCGGGAAGCGGCGGCCGGCATGGCCGGCGTGCTGGGGGACCGACCTGACGAGGGGTCCGCAGAGGACGAGGGCGACAACGGTCCGGAGCCCGCAGGGGCGCCGTGCGGCGCTCAGCAGCCACGTTGCTGTCAGCCGTGGACGCCAAAAGGCCCGGAGACTAAGTCTCCGGGCCTCTGGCCTGCGGTGCGCTCAGCAGGATTCGAACCTGCAACCTCTTGATCCGTAGTCAAGTGCTCTATCCGTTGAGCTATGAGCGCCTGCTTGGCTTCCGGGCGTTTTTCGTTCGCCCCGCTGCCTTGCGAGAACTACATTACACGAGCCCCGCCCTCGGGTGAAATCGAGTATTCGAGGCCCCTGAGCTGCGCCTCGACCCCGCCTCGGGTGAGGCTGCGGGAGGGAGCCCAGACGGGTCCCGGACCCGTAGACGCAGACAGGGTCCCTCGCCGAAGCGAGGGACCCTGGGGCTGCGGAGGCTGAGGGATTTGAACCCTCGATGGGGGGTAAACCCCAAACCGCATTAGCAGTGCGGCGCCATAGACCGGACTAGGCGAAGCCTCCTTGCTGCCGGACGTGACCGCCGCCACAAGTGGCGCGCACGACCGTCTGCATGGATGATGCCACAGCCCCTGGGGCTGCGGCCAACCAGTAACCACGTTACTAGGCGGGTCGCCGTGACTGCAAAAAGGATGGGATAGTGCTTGCTGGCGAGCCCGGGGGGAGTCTCGTCGGCGCAGGGGTCGGACCCAGGCCGCTGCGGCAGCGAAGTCAGCTAGGGAGGACGGCTCGTCGTGAGCAGCAGGCCGACCCGAGGCACTGCTCGCCTCGCAGCGATACTGGACGCACTGCCGGACGCGTTGTTGCTGGTCAACAGCAACGGCACGGTCGTGGACGCGAACGCCGCCGCCGTGCGCAGCCTGCAGGCTCCCGGCACCTCACTGGTCGGCATGGGCGTCCTGGACCTCCTCCCCGAGTTCGATCCGAGCCGGATCCCCGGCTCGATGCGGCCGCGCGGGCGGACCGAGGACGGCGCCGAGGACGACGGCAAGCCGGTGCGGATGACGGCGCGGCGTACCGACGGCACCAGCTTCCCGGTCGAGGTCGCCGGTAACGAGTTCGAGGACGACGGGCTGCTCGGCGGCAGCGGCGCCGGGCTCGGTGAGAGCAGCCGTGACGGCTTCGGGCCCTACGACTCCTACGGCGGGGTGTCCCGCTACGGCTACGGGTCCAGCGGCGGCAACAGCCGGCCCGCCGACCGTGAGCTGTTGCTGATCGTCGTCCGGGACCTGTCCGGACGGCTGGAGGTCGAGGCGGAGCTGCGCCGCCAGCACAAGCAGACCGAGATGATCCTGCGGGCCGCCGCCGAGGGCGTGCTCGGGGTGGACATCGAGGGCCGCGTGGTCCTGGTCAACCCCGCCGCCGCGCACATCCTCGGTTACCGGGCCAGCGAGCTCGGCGGCCTGGAGCTGATGCCGCTGGTCCAGCACTCCAGGGCCGACGGCACCCCGCTGCCCGCCGAGGAGTCACCGCTCGCCGACACCCTGGTCTCCGGCCGCAAGCACCGGGTCCGGACCGCGACGCTGTGGCGCAAGGACGGCCGCCCGGTCAGCGTGGAGCTGTCCACCGCGCCGGTACGGGACGGCGACCAGCTGGTCGGCGCGGTGATGACGTTCACCGACCGGAGTGCGTACCTGGCGCTGGCGGCACGGCACGAGCACCTCACCGCCGTCCTGCAGGAGGAGCTGGACGAGCCGCTGACCAGGCTTCAGGACACCCTGGACCAGCTCGCCCGGGACCCTGCCGGACAGCTGTGGCCGGAGGCGAACTGGGTGCTGCGGCGGCTGGCCGCCGAGTGCGCGCGAACCTCGCGGATGCTCGACGGGGTGCTGTCCTACCAGCGCTTCGACGCCGCGCTGGACAGCGGCCGGGAGACCCTGGACCGGCAGCCGGTGGGCCTGGACCAGGTGGTGAACCGGGCCGTGGCCGCGGCGACCGAGCTGATCGGCGCGGACCGGGTGCGGTTCGCGGTGCACCCGTCCGAGGTCGAGGTGATCGCGGACCAGGAGCGGCTGGCACAGGCGCTGGGCCACCTGATCGCGGACGTGGCCACCGAGGCGGCGCCGGCCGGGTCCGCGCCGGGCAAGGGACAGCTGTACGGGATGGCCGTGGGGGTGGCCAACGGCCTGTCGGCCTCGTCCGCGCAGGGTCCGACCGTGGTGATAGCGGCCGCGCAGCGCGGGCAGGTGGCACGGATCGAGGTGCGGGGCCCGAGCGCGGGCGGCAGCCGGGTGCATCTGCCGATAGCGCGGGGCATGGTGGAACGCCACGGCGGCGTGCTGCAGTCGCACGAGCTGCCGGGGAAGCAAGGACGCACCTACGTGGTGGAGCTGCCGCTGGATCCGGCGACGGCACTGGAGGCCGCGGAGCGTGCCGCGGCGGCGGCCCGGACCACGGACCGCTCCAAGGTCAACGACACGGCGATACTGCCGGAACTGCCGGGCATGGGACCGGCTGCGCCGACCGCGCCGTCGGCCGTGCCGGACCCCGGCACCGACCAGAGCCTGGGCGGCAACGGGTCGCTGGGCGGGAACGCGTCGCTCGGCGGCCGGTCGCTCGGCGGGAACGGCTCGTTGGGCGGCAACGGCTCGTTGCGCGGCAATGGCTCGCTAGGTGGCGACGGCTCGCTGGGCGGGAACGGCTCGTTGGGCGGTGGTGCGTCCTTCGGCGGCTCCGCGCCGCTCGGTGGTGCGTCGCTGCCTTCGGCGCGGCGCAGCGAGGAGAGCCTGGCCGCGGAGTCGCGCGGCGGCTCCGGTGCCGGTGCCGAGGCAGGCAACGGGACGCAGGGCCAGAGCCAGGCCGCGCGCGGACCGGAGACTCCTGCCGAGGGCATCGACCGTTCGCGGCGGCGCAGGGCGCTGCCCGCGCCCGAGGTGGTGCGGCCGCCCCGGGCGATGGCGCCGCCGGAACCGCAGTCGGCACAGTCGGCGCAGGCCGGACAGATGAGCCAGGTGACACACCTGGGCCAGATCGGCCGGATCGGCCAGCAGGCCACACCGGCCCAGCAGGGCCAGCAGGGGCAGCAGGGGCAGCAGGGGCAGCAGGGCGTGAACGGATCGCCGGGGAACTTCCCCGGGTTGATCGGCGCGCCGGTGTACCCCGGACTCGAACACGCGCTCCCGCCGGCCGGCAGCAGGATCGACACGCCCGCGCGGGGGACCGAGGCGCAGGTGCCGAGCGGGCGGCGGCGGAGGCTGGCGATTCCGCCGGCCGAGGGATCGGCGCGGCCGCTGGGGAGCAGCCCGCTGGCGCTGGACCCCGTCGGCGGACCCACCGCTGCGGCAACTGCCGAGCCCACCGGCCCGAACCCGGCCGGGGCAGCCGGACCGGGCGCGGCTGGAGCTGCGGGGCCCGGGTCCGGCGCGGCCGCGCTGCAGCCGGTGCCCGCCACCGCCCCGTTCGGCGGCCGGTTCGGCCCCGACGGCGGTGGCGCGGTGACCACGACGGAGCGTCAGGGCAGCGACGGTGCCCGCAGTACCGCCGATGGCACCGGCAGTGGAAGTGCCGGCGGCTACGCGCTCGGGCCGGGGCAGGACGCCCGCGCGCTGGGGGCTGTCGCAGGCACGCAGCCGCCGATGCCCGCGCTGCCCGGTGACACGGACGAGGACGCGCCGGGGACGGAGAGCCGGCTGGAGTTCATCGCCGGGGCCGACTACCCGACGATGATCGCGCCGGCCGCGGACGGACGGCCGCGCCGGCTGCTGGTGTGGCCGGAGCCGGACCCGTCGACCCGTCAGGCGCTGCAGGACCGGGGCTACCGTCCGGTCAACGTCCGTACCCGGGAGGAGGTCGAGGGGCAGGTCGCCGGCTATCCGGCAGCACTCTTCGTCGACCCGCTGACCGGACCGATCACCCGGACCGCGCTGCAGTCGCTGCGCACCGCCGCGGGGGACGCCAACATCCCGGTACTGGTCACCGCCGGGCTGGGGCAGGCCACCCGGGAGGCCGCGTACGGCGCGGACCCGGCGGTGCTGCTGCGGGCGCTGGCGCCGCGCGACAGCGAGCGGCACGCGCCGAGGGTGCTGCTGGTCGAGCAGGACCACGACATCGCCGCGGCCTTCACCGGGACTCTGGAACGGCGCGGCATGCACGTGGTCCACGCCGTCAGCGAGAACGACGCCGTGGAGAAGGCCGGCAGCGTGCAGCCGAACCTGGTGGTGATGGACCTGATGCTGATCCGGCGCCGCCGCGTCGGCATCGTGGACTGGCTGCGCGGCAGCAACCAGCTGGCCCGCACTCCGCTGGTCGTCTACACCTCGGTGGACAGCTCGGACGAGACGCACCGGCTGCGCTCCGGCGAGACCGTGCTGTTCCTCGCCGAGCGGTCCACCAGCGCGGAGGTCCAGAGCCGGATCGTCGACCTGCTCGGCAAGATCGGATCCCTCGGCCAGTAACCGGCACCCCGGCACGCCAGACGGAGGCGCCGCGCCCCGTACTCGGGGCGCGGCGCCTTCGTCCGTCGGCGGGTGTCCCCGGGCGGCGGCGGAGCCGGAGCGCCTCCGCCCGTGGCGCGGCACGGTGGTGACGCTCCGCCGGAGGGGATCGGCCCTGCTAGGCGGTGGTGTCCTTGCCGAGGACGGTGACGTCGAGGGCGCCCTCGGCGTACTCGCGCCGGATGACCTTCTTGTCGAACTTGCCCACCGAGGTCTTGGGTACCGACTCGACGACGGACCAGCGCTCGGGGAGCTGCCAGTGCGCGATCCTGCCGGCGAGGAAGGCCCGCAGCTCGGCGAAGCCGGCCTGGGCGCCGGGCCGGAGCACGACGGTGGCGAGCGGGCGCTCGCCCCAGCGCTCGTCCGGCACGGCGACGACCGCGGCCTCCAGCACGTCCGGATGCGCCATCAGCTCGTTCTCCAGCTCGACCGAGGAGATCCACTCACCGCCGGACTTGATCACGTCCTTGGAGCGGTCGGTGAGCGTCAGGTAGCCGTCCTCGCTGACGGTGCCGACGTCGCCGGTGCGCAGCCAGCCGTCGGGGCTGAATTTCTCGCCCAGCTCCGGAGGGTTGCCCGCGCCGCCGTAGTAGGCGGCGGCGATCCACGGACCGCGGACCTCGATCTCGCCGGCCGAGCTGCCGTCGTGCGGCATCGGGGTGCCGTCCGGTCCGATGACCCGGACCTGGACCGAGGCCGGGAAGCGGCCCTGGGTGAGCCGGTACGGCCAGGCCTCCTCGGCGCTGAGCCCGCCCGGCGGCAGCGAGACGCTGCCCAGCGGGGACGTCTCGGTCATGCCCCAGGCGTGGATCAGAGTGATGCCGTGGCGCTCCTCGAAGGCCTTCATCAGGGACGGCGGGCAGGCGGAGCCGCCGATGACGACACGACGCAGGGTGCTGACGTCGTAGCGGCCGGGGTTGGCGTCGAGCTCGCCGAGCAGCCCGGTCCAGATGGTCGGGACGGCCGCGCTGAAGGTGGGGCGTTCGGCGGTGATCATCGTGGCCAGCGGCTGCGGCTGCAGGTACCGGTCCGGCATCAGCAGCGAGGCGCCGACCATGAACGCGGCATAGGGGATGCCCCACGCGTTCACATGGAACATCGGCACGACCGGGAGGATCAGGTCGGCGTCGGTGAAGGCGAAACTCTCGGCGGAGACCACCTGCATGCAGTGCAGGTACATGGAGCGGTGGCTGTAGGCCACGCCCTTGGGATCCCCGGTGGTGCCGGAGGTGTAGCAGAGGGCGGCCGCACTGCGCTCGTCCAGGTCCATCGGGAAGGGGAAGCTGGTCGGGCGGTCGGCGATGAGCTCCTCGTAGTGGTGGACGGTGCCGGCGAATCCGTCCAGCTGGGCGGCGGCGGCGTCGCCCGCGTCGCCGACCAGCACGATGTGCCGCAGCGTCGGGCGCAGCTGCGGCAGCAGCGGTGCGAGCAGCGGCAGCAGACTGCTGTTGACCAGGATGGTGTGGTCGGCCGCGTGGTTGATGATGAAGGCGAGCTGCTGCGGGGGCAGCCGCAGGTTGAGCGTGTGCAGGACCGCGCCCATGGAGGGGATCGCCAGGTACGCCTCCTGGTGCTCGGTGTTGTTCCACATCAGGGTGGCGACCCGCTGGTCGCCGGTGACACCCAGCTCGTCCCGCAGTGCGTGCGCCAGCTGGGCCGCCCGCGCCCCGACCTCGGCGAAGCTGCGCGGCACGGCCTTCTGGCCGTCCCAGGTGGTGACCGTGGAGCGGCCGTGGATGGTGGACCCATGGGCGAGTATCCGGCCCACGGTGAGTGGGACGTCCTGCATCGTGCTGAGCACCTGGATCCTCCTTGGCCGTGAGCGGACTACCGGCGGGTAGCGGCGGTCGCTGAGTGGAGATTCTGTCGCTCCGGCGGCGCTATGTCAGCAAAGGCGAGGAAGGAGTGTTCAGCCGACGTCAGCCGACGTCACCCGACGATCGCGACGGGAGCGTCCACGGCGTTGCGGTCGATGAGCATCCGCACTCCGCCGTGGGTCTCGTCGGTGTTGCCGTAGAACTGGTGCAGTCGGCGGTGCGCGACCCACTGGCCGTGGCCCAGCGCACGGAAGCCGTCGGTGCTGGCCCGGGCGTCCCAGCGGGCGTACCAGACCACGTCGGGCAGGTTGGTCGCCGGATGGCGCTGGAGGGCGACCGCGGCGAGGTCGGCGATGCCGGAGTCGGAGCTGCTGTAGAAGCCGGCCAGGTAGCCGGCCGAGCGGACGGTCTGCGACCAGGCCGCGGTGTACTGCAGCACGGCGAGGGTGCAGCGGCCGCCGTCGCGGGCGTAGTCCTCCATGTCCAGGTAGACCGGACTGCCCGGTCTGAACCCGAGCCCGCGCAGCGCGCGGGCGGCGTCCCGTCCCTCGTCGACGCCCTCGGCGATGGCACGCCTGGGGTCGATCCGGGTGGACCTGTGCTCCTTCGTCACACACGGGGCCTGGGAGCCGACATAGAGCGGCAGCAGCTGCCAGCCCAGGGCGACGGCGGACCTGGCCCAGGCATGGCTGAGCCGGGGTTGCGAGCAGGCCCGGTTCCGGCCGCCGACGTAGATGCCGAGCGCGCCGTACGGCGAGCTGCGATGCCAGGCGTGGAGCTCGCCGAGGGCGGGGGCGGCGCAGGTGTCGAACGCCTGGCCGGTGAAGACGTGGGCGGCCGCACCGGACTCCTGGGCACCGGCGGGGGTGACGCCGATGATCGTCCCTGCGACACAGACCAGGGCGAGCACCGCGGCGGAGAGGGAGGCGTGGGTGGCGGCGACTGCCGTTCGAAGAGTAGTCACATGCGATCGTGACCGTAATATCCGATATAGGACGATCTGCCACGCCCAGGTAATCAGCGTGATGGAGTAACCACACTGATGCCCACTCAGCTGATCGGGGCACGGACCGGGGCGCTGCGGCCGCGCCCCGGGAGGCGTCCGCCCGCCCACAGGAATTCCACACGATCCGGGTCTACGGTGCGCAGCGGTCATGGCCGGGCGAACGGGCGAGAGGACGGTGCCTCGTGGAGGACCGGGTGCTGGGTGGGCGCTATGTGGTGTCCGGACTGCTCGGACGGGGCGGGATGGCGGAGGTGCACCTCGCGCACGACCTGCGGCTGGACCGACCGGTCGCGGTGAAGCTGCTGCGGCCGGACATCGCCGTCGACCCCACCTTCCTGGCCCGGTTCCGGCGCGAGGCGCTCTCCGCGGCCTCGCTGAACCACCCGGGGGTGGTCGCGGTCTACGACTGCGGCGAGGACACCGCCGAGGGAGTGCTGCTGCCGTACCTGGTGATGGAGTACGTACGCGGCTCCACCCTGGCCGAACTGCTGGCCGAGGAGGCCCCGCTGCCGGTGCGTGAGGCGCTGGAGCTGACCGGGGGCGTGCTGGACGCCCTGGCCACGGCGCACGCGCAGGGCATCGTGCACCGCGACATCAAGCCCGCCAACGTGATGCTGACCGGCGACGGCCGGACCAAGGTCATGGACTTCGGCATCGCCCGGCCCATGAACACGGCGGCCACCGCGCTCACCCAGCCCGCGATGGTGATCGGCACGGCCGACTACCTCTCCCCGGAGCAGGCCGGCGGCCGCACCGTGGACACCCGCTCGGACCTCTACTCCACCGGCTGCCTGCTCTACGAACTGCTCACCGGACGGCCTCCGTTCACCGGTGGCACGCCGATGGAGGTGGCCTGGGCCCGGCTGCGGACCACGCCGGAACCGCCCTCGGCCCGCGCCCCGGCCCTGACCGCCGACTGCGACCGGCTGGTGCTGCGGGCCCTGGCCCAGGATCCGGACCAGCGGTTCCAGAGCGCGACGGAGATGCGCGGAGCGGTGGACGCGGCGCTGCGCGGGCTGGAGCCGGCAGCGGCGGGGCACCCGGCACTGTCCGCCGTCCCGTCCCGCGCGTCAGCCGCAACGCCGTCCGCCGTTTCGTCGACGCTGCCGCTTGCCGCTCGGCAGCGGGCTCCGAGGCCAGCGCCGGCGCCGACGCGGGTCGAGCGCGCGGTGCGTCCGCGGCGTCGCCGGGGCCGGACCGTCGCGATCGCCGTCGGCGCCGTGCTGCTCAGCGTCGGCGGAGCGGTGGCGGTGGCCCGGAACGCGGGCGTCGGCACCACCGCGGGCACGAGCCCGCGTCCGGCCCAGGCCGTGGTGCCCGACCTGGGCGGCCGGACGCTGCTGGAGGCGCGGCTGGCGGCCCGCGGCTCCGGCCTGCAGGTCGGCGCGGTGGTGCAGGGCGGCTGCACCACGGCGGCGGTCGTGCCGCGCCATGTCTGCGGCCAGTTCCCCGCGTCCGGCGGGTCCGCCGCCCGGGGCTCCCGCATCACGGTGCACCTGTCCCCGGCGACCCCCTGACCGCACCCGGGCGCCGACCAGCGCGCACCGGTCGGCGGTGACCGGTCAGCCGTCAGCGGTCAGCGGTCAGCCGTCAGCCGTCAGCGGTCAGCGGTCAGCGGTCAGCCGTCAGCCGTCAGCGGTCGATGCCCAGGATCAGGCCGGAGGTGGGGACGCCGGTACCCGCCGTGACCAGGACGTGCTCGGCGCCCGGGATCTGGTTGACGGAGCTGCCGCGCAACTGGCGCACCGCCTCGGCGATCCCGTTCATACCGTGCAGGTAGGCCTCGCCGAGCTGGCCGCCATGGGTGTTCACCGGCAGCCGGCCGTCGAGTTCCAGGACACCGCCGGCGGCGAAGGCCGCCCCCTCACCGGGGCCGCAGAAGCCGAACTCCTCCAACTGCATCAGCACGAAGGGGGTGAAGTGGTCGTAGAGCACCGCGGTGTCGATGTCCGCCGGGGTCAGCCCGCTGGTCCGCCAGAGCTGGCGGGCGACCACGCCCATCTCCGGCAGGCCGGTCAGGTCGTCGCGGTAGAAGCTGGTCATCGCCTCCTGCGCGCGGCCCGCGCCCTGCGCGGCGGCGGTGACCACCGCCGGGGGCCGGGGCAGGTCCCGGGCCCGCTCGACGGTGGTGACGACCAGGGCCTGGCCGCCGTCCGTCTCCTGGCAGCAGTCCAGCAGGCGCAACGGTTCGACGATCCAGCGCGACGCCCGATGCTCGTCCAGGGTGATCGGACGCTGGTGGAAGTAGGCGGCGGGGTTGGTAGCGGCGTGACGGCGGTCCGCGACCGCGACGGGGCCGAAGACGTCGGGGCCGAGCCCGTAGCTGTGCAGGTAGCGCTGGGCGTGCAGGGCGACCCAGGAGGCCGGGGTGAGCAGCCCGTACGGCATGGTCCAGCCCATCGACACGCCCTCGGCCGAGGGTTGACGACTCGTCAGCCCGGCGCCGAAGCGGTGCCCGGAGCGCTCGTTGAAGGCCCGGTAGCAGACCACCACCTCCGCGATGCCGGTCGCCACCGCGAGTGCGGCCTGCTGGACGGTGGCGCAGGCGGCACCCCCGCCGTAGTGGACCCGGGAGAAGAAGCTGAGCTCACCGATGCCGGCCGCCTGGGCGACGGTGATCTCCGGACTGGTGTCCATGGTGAAGGTGACCAGTCCGTCCACATCCTGTGGACGGAGCCCGGCGTCGTCCAGTGCGGCGTGCACGGCCTCGACGGCGAGCTTGAGCTCGCTGCGCCCGGAGTCCTTGGAGAACTCGGTCGCGCCGATGCCGGCGATGGCGGCGCGGCCGCCGAGGGTGTCGGCGCGGTGGACGCTCACGCGGGGCCTCCGGACGGGTCGGCGAGGAGTCGTACCTCGGCGGTGACATGGGCGCCCCTGGCGGTACTGCCGACCACCGCGAGGGTCAACTCCGTGCGGCCGTCGCCGCCGGCCCCCGGGTCACTCCGGCCGGGAACCCTGTCGACGACCCGGCCGGTGAAGGTCAGCTCGTCCCCCGGGTAGGCGGGAACGCCGAGCCGCAGTGCGATCCGCAGGATGGTCGCACCCGATCCGGCCCAGTCGGTGACATAGCGTCCGACCAGGCCGTTGCTGGTGAGGATGTTCATGAAGACGTCCGGTGCGCCCTTGGCGCGGGCCAGTTCGGCGTCATGGTGCACGTCCTGGTAGTCCCGGGTGGCGATGGCCCCGGCCACGATCAGGGTGCGGGTGACCGGGATCCGCAGCACCGGGAGGTGGTCCGGTCCGGCCGGCCGGAACAGCGGCAGCGTCAGCTCGTCGTCGCAGCGTTCGAGGGAGAGCCGGACCGGCAGGCCGATCCGGACCTGGTCCGGGGCCAGACCCACGACGTTGCTCACCACTCGGACGCCTTCGGCCAGTTCGACCAGGGCGACGGAGTACGGCGCGGCGAACGCGGCCGGCAGCGGGTGGTGGACCACGACCTGCGAGTAGACCGTGCCCTCGCCCGAGGCCGCCTCCGCGGACCAGGCGTCCGAGCCGCAGGCGTTGCAGCCGGGCAGCCAGGGGAACCGGGGGGTGGCGCAGTCCGTGCAGCGCTGGAAGCGGAGTTCGCCCTCGGCGACGCCCTGCCAGAAGCCCTCGTTGTCGCGGTTGACGACCGGACGCGGGCGCAGCCCCGTCCCGTGGCCCCGCTTCGGCTGCCCGGTCGGCTGCCGGGCCGACTGACCGGCCCCCGGCTCCGCCGACCGTCGTGGCGGCTGCTCGCCGGCCGCCGGGCGGAACTTGAGGATCCGGAAGCGGTGCGTGGCGACCGGGCGGGCCTCCTCGGGCTTCTCGCCGGCCGCCTCGTCGTAGGCCCGCAGCTCGGTACGGGTGGTGACGAAGTGCCCGGTGCCGAGGGCCGTGGTCTTCTCCGGCGACACCGTCTCGATCTCGGACTCGAAGAGCACCCGCTGCCCGGGGCGCAGCGGCGCGAGGTACTCCTGCTCGCAGTCGGTGGCGACGACGGAGGCGTAGCCGTCGGCGTCGAGCCGCCCGAGGAGTTCGTCGTACGCACCGCTGCGACTGCCGTGCCCGCTCAGCCCGGCCATCGTCCAGACCTGCAGCATCGCCGGCGGAGCGATGGCGTCGGGACCCGCGTAGGCGGGGTTGGCGTCGCCCATGGCCTCGCACCAGTGCCGGATCATGGGCGCGTTGACGGGGTCGGGCGCGCGGCCACCGGCGGCTGCCGGACGGCCTGCGTAGGACTGGAGCTCGGTGGGCTCGATCACGGATCTGACTGTGCGTCAGATCTACTCGCTCCGTCAAGGGCACCCATGCGTCGGCCCCGGGGTCCGGTCCCCGGGGCCGACGCGGTGCGACCGCTAGAAGATCACCCGCACATTGGACTGGCTGCTGTAGATGGTGCCGGAGTTGCCCTTCACGCCCAGGGTGTTGTTGGCGTTCGAGGCACCCCAGCCGGTCGCGGTCTGCTGGGTCCAGTTGGAGTTGCCGTCGACCCAGCCGGAGAGGTTGCCGCTGCCGGTATCGGACACCACGCTGCTGTTGGAGTGGTCGTTTGCGAACGAGCCGTCGTCGGCGGCCGCGGCACCCGCTCCGGCCAGCATCAGGGCGATGGCGACGGGGGCGGCGGCGAGAGCGATGCGAATGCGGGACATGTGATCCTCCAGTGGTGCGCGAAGCGTGAGTTGGCCAGTGATGGACGGTTCCGCACGGCCAGTTGCGGTCTGTCCGGACTGCGACGTCGCACCGCAAGACTTGCTCAGAAAATCGACAAGTATCCAGCGTCCGCCTGCATTTACCCCCTTCAGGTGACAAGGGAGCGCCAACCACGAACAGCCAACAATTCGTCCGCAACCGTCCCGGCCAGCGAATACCCCGCCGGACGGCACGCCCCGATCCCTCCGCGGCGACCAGGGGGCTCACGACCGTCACCGATCGCGCGCCCCACAGCGCGCATGCCCACCCCGCGCATCCGTTCAGGGCCCGGTCACGGCATGAACCGCGGAAGCCACCAACAGTGATAGCTAGACGAACTCGTATTGAAGCTCGTACAAGTGACCCGCCCTTGCCATGACCGTCACTTCAACGGGACGGTCCCCATCGCTGTACACAACTCGGAGAGTACGCAGAATCGGCAGGTCACTCGGCAGCCGCAGAGCCTCGTACTGCTTCTGAGCAGGCCAACGCTGGTACGCCTGCTGGACGCCGGGCGGATCCCGTACAGCCAGCCGGGCCGGCACCGGCGGATACTCCTCCGCGATGTCCTCGACTACGAACAGGAACGACGGCATGAGCGGCATGCCGGACTGGACGAACTGGTAGCGGCCGGCGAGGAGGCCGGGATGCACGAGGCCACCGCCACGCCCCGGCGGACCCGGTAACGCCGCCAGCGGCCGGCACGGCCGCCGACGTGGAGGCGGACGCACCCCGCGAGGCTGCGGATTCCAATCAGGTCCCCGCCGACGCCGCAGCGATCGCCGTCGAGCTGGTGTCGCCGTCCAATTCCGAGAACGACGGGGTGGGCAAGGTTCGGGACTATCCGCTCATGGGAATCCCGCTGTACCTCGTGATCGACGCCCGGCTCAAGACCGTCACTCTCTTCAGCAACCCCGACAGCAAGAAGTACCACCGCCGCGAGAACGTCGACTTCGGCGAAAGCCTCCGGATCCCCCCGCCTTTCGACTTCGACCTCGACACGGCGAGTCTGCTTCCGTACGCCTGAACACGAATGCACAGCGACACGCGGACGCCTGCCGACCCAAACGCCCTGGTCGCCCGGACCGTACGCTCCTGCCGCCTACTGGTCCTGCGCCCGGTCCGCGGGAACCCTGCGTCGCAAGGCTGGGGTGGAATCGAAAAGGGTGGGTATGGGAGTTATCCCTATGATCCACGCCTGGTCCACGCGCCCGACCATCCCACCAGCGGCCACCCTGCACCCGGTGCCCACGATGGCGGTCGCCGCCGCCGACCGGCCGCCGCGCTGTTCTCCCAGTAGTGCCGGCTGTGACCAGGATCGGTGGATGGCGCTTCCGATCTGTGGTTGGCCCGATGTGACAGCTGTCGAATGCGGTCGCAGCAACCCGAGCGGTGTCGTCCAGTTCGTAGATGTGCACCACCCTCGGGCCTTACCTGCGCAAACTCAACCCCGCCGAGGAGCAGGGTGCTGTCTGAACTTCCGGGCGAAGCGCGGGCGGGCCTTCTACTATCGCGGGGGTGTGGGCTGGTCACGGAGGCCTGTCCACGACTGAACCTCGCGGGGTGGCCTCGCATCCGGGGTAGGGCGCTGGTTCTCGCTGCGACCATCAGATCTCAATCTTATGACCATTGGTCGAAAATCGACCTCTGGTCATCCATACTCTGAGCCATGCGTACTACTCAGAGAAAAGCCCAGGAAGTAGCGGATCGTGAGCAGATGCTGGTGCAGCTCGCCCTGGAGATGATCCGTCGAGACGGCTTCCACAACCTGACGCTCAGCCGCCTGGCGGAGGAGTCAGCCTTCTCGAAGGGCACCGTCTACAACCACTTCACCTGCCGCGAGGACCTCCTCATCGAGTTGTCGGCGGAGAGCGCCCGGCGCCAGTTGCGGTATTTCCAGGCGATCGCCGACCTCCCCTGGGGCGCAGTGCAGACGCTGTACGGTCTGGCCTTGGCCTATATGCACCACGCCGAGGTGTCCCCGGTGCTCTTCGAGTGCAGCATCACTGCGCGCACCGACGCGGTCTGCGCTCTCGCATCCGAGAACCGGCTGCTCCGGCGGGATCTGGTGGAGTCCCAGATGGCCCAGATCATCGGTGCCGTGGTGGAGCGAACAGTGTCCGGCGGCGCATATGCGAACCCGAACCTGCCACCCCCGGTCGCCGTGGACGCGCTGCGCTCCTACATCCTGGGCTACGCGGCGATGCACCTGCTGTCCCGGCGCTTCCAGTGGGCACAGGAGCAGGACCAGGCGAGCAGGCTGCACACCTTGGCGTCGATGATGCAAGGCCTTGGCTGGCCGGCCCTGGGCATCCAAGAACTGACCACCACTCAGAAGGTCGTCACCGATGTGATGTCGTCCCTCACCCCCGCCTAGCGCCACCCAACGTAGCGAACGGGAGATCCTCCTGGGTGGCGCGTGTGCACTCGCCGCGTGTGACATGCAAGCCATTTTTTGACTACTTGTCAAAGTTCGACTGATCGTCATAGTGTTCCCTCGTTGCCTGCAGGGGGCAGGTGAGAGGGGGAGTGCAGATGCGAATCAACATCGCCCGCCAGGGAAGTGCGCTGTGGCAGGAGTGCGTCGACCTGGCACGGGTGCGGTACGAGCGCGACTACGGCGCGGACATCGCGCCGTCGCCCGACTGCTTCATCGCGCTGTGCGCGGACGGTCCCGGGGAGCCGGTTGCCCTGGCCTGCGCGGGGCTGACCTACGGCGGCTCGCGGGACCTGCTGATCGAGAACTACCTCGGCGAGGAGCCCGCCGAGGTGCTCGCCCGCCGGTTCGGGGAGCCGTGTGAGCCGACTGACCTGGTCGAGGTGGGTCCGCTGGCGTCCAGTGAGTCGGGAGCGGGCCTGGCTTTGATCCGGATGCTCCCGGCCCTGGGTTGGTGCAACGGCGCTCAGTTCCTGATGTGCACCGTAACGCGGTCCCTGGCGCGGACGCTCGCGCGGATCGACATCGAGTTCACCGCGATGGCCGCCGCCCGGGAGGATCTGCTGCCGCCCAGTCAGCAGGGGCGCTGGGGTACGTACTACGACACCGAGCCCGCCGCTGGGTATATCGACCTGCGCGGATTCGATGCGCAGTTCAGCCGGAGTGGCGAGGTGGGTTACCACCTTGCCGTGACTTGGGGCCAGGAGATCGCGCCCCTCAACGAGGGGGCGGCAGCCTGATGCAGGCCGTGAAGAGGAACCTCAGCGCACCCGAGCTGCAGGACCGGGTGCTGATCGAACAGCTCGCGGCCGACGGGACGGTCGCCGAGACCTTCACCTACGCCCGGGTGCGGGCGTGGAGCGGTGTGATCGGCCAGGCGTTGCGTGAACGCGGAGTGTCGCCGGGCAGCACAGTCGGGCTGGTCGCGGCGAACGGCCCCGAGTGGGTGGCCGCAGACCTCGCGCTGCTGCTGGGCGGGTACGTGGAGGTACCGGTGCCGCTTGCGTTCTCCGGCGAGCAGGCCGCCTCGCTACTGCGCGAGGTCCGTGTCTGCCTGGCCGACCGGGCGGGCGTCCGCAAGCTGGAGGAGTGGGGTCTGGCGGGTTCGATCGCCATCATCCCCGTCACGGCCGACGAGGCACCGGCAGCCGGAACCCGCGACGAACAGCAGGAGTTCCTGCCGGACGACGCGGAAGACCGCATCATCAAGGTCATTCACACCTCGGGTACGACGGGCGTCCCGAAGGGCGTGAAGATCCGGGCGAATGCCCTGGGCGCACTGCTGGATTCACTGGAGAGCATCTCTCCGGCCGGAGTCTACGAGCGGTACCTCTCGCTCGTGCCCTTCAGTCTGCTGATCGAGCAGGTCACCGCGGTCTACCTGCCGATCCTCGGCGGCGGGCGGATGGTGCTGCTGCCCGGATCGGCCGCGCTGCTCGGCACCGCCGGGTCGCGGGCGGGGGACGTGCTGACCTGGCTGCGGGCCGGCCGGCCGACCGCGGCTGTGCTTCCGCCGGCGGCGGTGAGCGCGTTGGACAAGGCGGTCCGAAGCCCGGGGACGGGAGCGGATGAGATCTTCGGGGCTGGGCGTCGGCCGTTCCTGATGGCGGGTGGGGCACCGGTGGATGTCGATGCCCTGCTCCGGCTGGATGCGGCGGGCCTGCGGGTGCATGAGGGGTACGGGCTGTCGGAGAACAGTTCCGTGGTCTCGTGGAACACGCCGGGCAATTGGCGTCCCGGAACCGTCGGACGGCCGCTGCCGCACTGCCGGGTCCGGCTCTCCGAGGAGGGCGAACTGCTGGTGAAGTCCACCTCGCTGTTCGCCGGCTACACCGTGGAGGACCCGACCAGCCGCCCCGTGGATGACCAGGGCTGGCTGCACACCGGCGATCGCGCGGAAATCGACGATGACGGATACATCCGCATCCTCGGCCGACTCAAGAACGTGATCATCACCGGCCACGGGCGGAACGTGTCCCCGGAGTGGGTCGAGGGCCGCCTGCGTACCTGCCCCGCCGTGGTCGACGCGGTGGTGTTCGGCGAGGGCATGGAGTACCTGACGGCCGTCCTGGTCACCTCCACCGACGCCAGCTCCTTCGACAGCGTGCGCCACCAGGCCCGGGAGTACGCGGCCCAGCATCTGGCCGAGACGGATCGTCCCGAGCAGTTCGTCGTGCTCCTGGACGACCACGGGGTCCGCGAGCGCTATTTCACCGTCACCGGCCGCCCGCGCCGAGACCTCATCTTCGACGAGTTCATCCGCCCCGCCCTCGCACATGCGAACTGACTACTTTTCACAACTGCTACCACCTGGGGGAATGTCATGACAGTTGTTCAGAACAGCCTTCGCCTCACCTCCACAGGAGTCGGCGACGGCATGCTGATCACCCCGTCCGCCGACCCGGCGGACTTCACCGAGCTCTTCACGGCGGGGCTCGACGAACTCCTGGCGGACGCCGGACACCTGGTCATCCGCGGCTTCCACCCCTCTGTCGAGGCCTTCAACGAGCTCGTGCAGCGCTACAGCTCCCGCACGACGCTCGACCCGGCCCGGGTGTTCCACGGTTCCGCCGCACAGAAGGTCGACTCCGGCCGCGACCCGATCGGTCTGCACGTGGAGAACGGCGCCACGCCCTTCGCACCCGACCTGCTGTGGTTCCACTGCGTCAAGGCGGCCCGGTCCGGCTCGCAGACCACGGTCTGCGACGGGTACCGGGTGTGGGACGCCCTCTCGGACCGGTCGAAGGAGTTGTTCGCCGCCCAGCCCATCGGCTACTCCCGCAAGGTGCCGGCCGCGCTGTGGCGCCGGTTGGCCGCGTTCATGGTCGGTGATGGCCGCGGCGAGCAGGACGTCTCCATCGACGACCTGTACGCCCAGGCGAACCCGGGCTCCCAGGTGACGTTCACCGAACTCCCTGACGGCAGCCTGCACTACGCCTACCAGGTTTACGCCGCCCACCCCACCAAGTGGTCGACCCGTACAGCCTGGGCCAACAGCTTGCTCGGCCCCTCCTACAACTACGAGGCTCCCGAGATCTTGTTCGAGGACGGCTCCGCGATTCCCGCGGACGTGATCGCCGAGTACACCGAGGTCACCGAGGCTGTGACCGAGGAAGTGCAGTGGGAGGACGGCGACATCGTCCTGATCGACAACTCCCGTGTCATGCACGGTCGGCGCGCGATATCCGATCCCGACCGCACGATCCTCAATTCTCAGAGCTACGCAAGGAACTGACCGCGATGAAGTACGCGATCATCATTCGCTACGAGTTCGACCCCTCCTGGCTGCGACTCACCCGCGACGAACGCGGCAGGCGCGAGGAGGCCTTCCAGAAGGACATCGTCGGCCCCGGTGTGGACAAAATGTCCGTTCGGCACTTCGACGCCGAGGCGTTCTCCGCCGCCTTCTCTGACTTCCTGCTGGTCGAGACGGAGGATCTGCAGGCGTACTACTACTTCATCGAACGCCTGCGGGACAGCGACTTCGTCGCCCAGGGCTGGGTCCGCATCAAGGACATCTCGATCGGTATCCAGGACGGCTACAAGGAGTACGAACATGACCTCGCCTGACCAGTTCGCCGGCGTCGCCGCCGCGGTCCGTACCGAGCTGGCCTCGGTGACCGAGCTGGCGCACGTGAACACCTTCCACCCCAACGCCTTCGACTGGTCGCAGGTGGACACCGCGGCCGAACTCGACTTCCTTTCCGAGGTGGTCTACGGCGAGCCGGGCCACCAGCAGCAGGCCGTCGCCTACATCACCAAGGAACTGGCCCAACTCGCTGAGATCGAGCGTCATGTCAGCACGGTCATGGCCCTGGTCATGGGCGAACTGCACGACCTGCGTGACGCGATCAACACCGGCCACGAGCTGCACCACGCGCTGTCCTGCTTCGCCGCCGAGGAGATCCAGCACGCCAACACCTTCTACCGCTACGTCCGCGGATTGTCCGGCGTGGAACCGCGTGTGGACAAGGCGCTGTTCGACGACCGTCTCGACGTCTTCCGCACCGACGACCACCCCTACGTCAAACTCGTCGCTCTGTGCTGTTCCGCCTACGTGGGCGAGTCGGTGATCACCGTCTTCGAGCACCGCGTCGACGGCCTGGACCCGCAGCGCTCCCACTTCTTCACTCGCCTGCTGCACACCCACGGGCTGGACGAGGCCCGTCACGTGAAGATCGACCACGTGGCGATGAAGTCCCTCTACCCGGCACTCACCGGTGTACAGCAGGACCGGGTGCGACAGCTCCTCGGGCAGATCGAGGACCTCAACCGCCGCCTGGCCATGTCCTTCCAAGAGGTGACCACCCAGGCGCTCGGCGTCGACTTCATCACTGCCAACCCCGCAGCCGCTGTCCAGCTGGAGATGACCCGCGGCTTCGGCGAGCGCATCTTCGCAGGCGACGGCACGCTGCACACCGTCGATGAGGTCCTCGACGCCGACCTCAGGGACCTCGTCACCGCGTTCTCCGGAACCAGCCAGGTACACGGCACCAGCACGCCGACCCTGTCCGCCGCCATGCCCCCCATCGCCGGAGGGACCAGGTGACCTCTGCAGCGACGCAGGCCCAGGTCGCCAAACAGACAGAGACCACGGAGCACACGAACACAGCCCGCACCCTTGCCGTGGGCGCGGCCGTTCTGGCCCTGCTGCTCGCGGCGATGGACGCCACGGTCATGGGCACCGTCCTGCCCAAGGTCCTCGGCTCGGTAGGCGGCGGTGCACACGGCGGCTACGCGTGGCTGGTCTCCGGATTCATGCTGGCCCAGGTGGCAGCGACGCCTCTCGCGGGTTGGGTGGCCGACCGGCTCGACGACCGCGTCGTCGCCGTCAGCGCAACTGCCGTCTTCCTGGCCGCCTCGGTCCTGGCCGGGTTCGCAGGCTCCTTCCCCGTTCTGGTGGCCGCGCGCGTGCTGCACGGCCTCGCGGCCGGAGCGATCGTGGTCTCCAGCTACGTGATCGTCGGCCGCCTGTACGGACCCGAGCGGCGCGCCGCAGCGCAGAGCCTGCTCAGCACCGTGTGGGGAGTCGCTGCGGTCCTGGGTCCCGTGATCGGCGCGGTGGTCACCGCGGCATGGGGCTGGCGCTGGGTGTTCTTCATCAACGTGCCGCTGTGCGTGCTCGTCATGCTCGCGGTGGCCTTCGCCCTGCCCCGACGGCCCGTCAGCGGGAACCGAACCCAGCCCTCGCGCGGGTTCCCCGCCCGCGAGTACGCCCTGGTCACCGGCGGGGCCGCCCTAGTGCTCATCGGCCTGCAGGGCGCGTCGCTGGGCCTCGGCACCGTCGGCGGCGTGGCCTGCGGACTCCTGGGCCTGGCTGCCCTGATCCTGGTCCGCAGGTTCGGCGGCCACCTGTTGTCGCGCGAGGTCTTCACCATCTCGCCGTCGGGCCGCGCGGCCATCACCACCATCGGCGCCTGCGTGGTGATGTACGCGACGGTCACCGTCCTGCCGGTCCGCCTCGCCGCGCACGGCATGTCCACCGCCGGAATCGCTGTGGTGGTCGGAATCTCAGCTCTGGGCTGGGTCGTCGGTAGTGCCGTGACCGGCGGGATGCTGTCCAAGCGAGGCTACCGCCTGCCGATGACCGCCGGAGGATCAGCGCTGCTGATCAGCGCCGTGTGCAGCGCCACCGGCCAGCTGCCGTGGGTCGCCGGCGCGGCAGCGGGCGTCGGCACCGGCGCGGTGACCGCGGCAGCCCTCGCACTCTTGCAAGATCAGGCATCCACAGAGCAACTCGGCCTCGCCACGTCCTCGGCAACCATGCTGCGGAACATCGGCTCCGCCGCCGGAATCAACGGGATCGCCGCCCTGTCAGCAGTTCTCGCGGCCTCCTCCGTCGGTGAGAACGCCGCATTCTGGGCGCTCGCCATCGTGGCCGTGCTCGCCGTCCTGATCCCCGCGCTCTCCGCGCCGCGCGAGCGGACAACCCAAGGCTGACGATCACGTGATGGGCTCGGCCCGCGAGTCGCGGGTAGGCGGTCGGCGACACTCAACTCCCGGACAGCTCTGGCGAGTGCGCGAGCAGCTCGTGCCTGCAGTCCCAGCGGACGCGGGGCTGCACGGTACCAGCACGTTCAGGCGTAGTAGCCCTTCCAAGTCCCACAATCACGTTCACGGTGCCGTGGGCGTTCCGGACGGTGATGTAGCCCTGGTCGTCGACCGGAACCACTGCCAGCTGGTGGCGCTCGTGGCGCCCAAGCTCACCGAGCGGGAGGACCGCGTCCTGCTTGAGCGTGTCCGGGCCTTCACCGGCACCCCCGACAAGCTCCGCACGGACACGAAGATCGCAGCGCAGCTCCAGCAGCGGCGCAAGGCCAGGGGCTCTGATCTATCGGGGGTCAGCCTTCGGGCTGGCCCCCGCCACCCCTGCGGGGCATCAAGGTCCCCTGCACAAACCGCCGTGGACACAAGTCCACGGCCGTCCACAGCACGTCACCCACGCCGTCCTCGGACGCCCCGGCAGCCATCCCACAAGCGGTGTCGAGCCCGAATCCGGTCCAACGAACACCCGTGAGACAGGAATCGAGAAGGGCGGGTATCGGAATCCAGCCGAGACCCGCCCCCACCTGGGCATTCCTACCTGCGGAGAGCGAGGGATTCGAACCCTCGGTACGGGGTCACCGCACGACAGTTTTCAAGACTGTTCCCTTAGGCCGCTCGGGCAGCTCTCCAGGCGCGGACATGGCACCGGGCGAGCCCCGTGGATGACCGTGCCCAGGGATCTTCTCATGAGTCGGGTGCTGCGTGGGCGGCATTGGGCCCCGTACGGCGGCGGGGAGGGTCGCCGTACGGGGCCGGGGCCGGGTCGCGCCGGGGGGGTTACTGGTCGCCGACGCGGGAGCCCAGGGTGAGCGACGTGGTGTGGCTGCTTCCGTCACGGGTGTACGTGACGTCGACGGTGTCGCCCGGGTGGTGCGACCAGATCTCGCTGACCAGGGTCGGGCCGCTGTCGATCTGGACGCCGCCGAGTGCGGTGATCACGTCGCCCGGCTTGAGGCCGGCCTTGTCGGCGGGGCCGCCGGCGGTGATCGCCGGGACACCCTGGACCGGGGTCGAGGCGATCTTCGCGCCGACGCCGGTGTAGGTGTCGTCGCGCAGGATCCCGATGATCGGGTAGACCGGCTTGCCGGTCTTGATCAGCTGGTCGGCGACCCACCGGGCCTGGTTGATCGGGATCGCGAAGCCCAGGCCGATGCTGCCGGACTGGCCGCCGCTGGTGCTGTTGCTGCCGGTGGACTGGATCGCCGAGTCGATCCCGATGACCTGCCCCTGAGCGTTCATCAGCGGGCCGCCGGAGTTGCCCGGGTTGATCGAGGCGTCGGTCTGCAGGGCGTTCATGTACGAGGTCTGCGCGCCGGTCTCGTCACCCGAGGCGACCGGACGGTTCTTCGCGCTGACGATGCCCGAGGTGACCGTGCCGGACAGGCCGAAGGGCGCACCGATCGCGATGGTGGTGTCGCCGACCGCGACCTGGTCGGAGTTGCCGAGCGCCAGCGGCACCAGCGGCTTCTTCGGCGTCTGGGTCAGCTTGATGACCGCGACGTCGTAGCCGGAGGCCCGGCCGACGATGGTGGCCGGGTAGCTGCTGCCGTCGGAGAACTTCACGGTCAGCTTGCCGCCGTTGTCCGACGGGGCCACCACGTGATTGTTGGTCAGGATGTGGCCCTGGGTGTCGTACACGAAGCCCGTGCCGGTGCCCGACTCCTGCGAGTTGCTCGCCTCGATGGTGACCACGCTGGGCAGCGCGCGGGCGGCGATGCCGGCGATGCTGTCGGGCGCGCGGCTGAGGGCCTTGGGGTCGACCGAGGAGGAGGACGAGACCGTGGTGCTGCCGTCGGAGCTGTTACGGGTCTCCAGCCAGGAGCCGATGCCGCCACCGATGCCGCCCGCGATCAGCGCCGTCGCGCAGAGCAGCGCGACCATGCCGCCGCGTCGCTTCTTCGGCGGCGCGGTCGGGTAGGGCTCGCCGAGGCCGGTGACCTCGCCGTAGGGCGGGTAAGGCGGGACCGGGCCGGCGGCGGGGTACTCGGCGCCGCCGCCGTAACCCGCACCACCGTTGCCACCGTTGCCACCGTTGCCACCGTTGCCACCGTTGCCACCGGCGTAACCGCCCGGGGCGGGCTGCGGAAGCTCCTGCGTGCCGTACGACGGGAGGGCCGGCGGGGTCGGCGGCAACTCGGGGGCGGGCGGCGCGGCGTAGGGCTGTGCGGGCGGCTGCTGAGCGGCCGGCGGCGCGGGCGCATAGGCCGGCGCCGTCGCCGGGGCCGCGGGCGGCGGCGCCATCGGCGGCGGGAACCCGGCCAGCGCCGGGTCGGCCGGGGGCTCGACCGGGTAGCTCGGCGCCGCGGCCGGCGGCGGAGTCTGCGCGGGAGTCTGCGGAGCGTACGGAGGCTGCGGGGCCGGAGCTGCCACGAGCGGCTGCACCACGGTCACGTCGGTCACCACGGTGTCGTCGGCCACTGCGGTGCCGCCGACCACCGTGTCGTCAGCCTCGGCCGCACCGGGGGTCGCCGTGGCAGCCTCGGTCGGGGCGACGCGGTCCTGCGCGTCGGAGGGCTGCCCCACCGATCCGCCACCGGCGGGCGCCTGCCGGTCCGAACCGGCGTGCCCACCCTCGTGCTCGGTGCTCACGAATGACCTCCTCATTGCGGGACCTCGGCCCCAAGCATTGCCCACCCAGTGTCAGGGCATCGTAAGCGCCAGCCGTGCGCCGGCCGCATGCCTGCCGCCCTCTGGCTGCCTGTCCGCATCTATAGCGCAGCCGACTGAGAGCTTCATGAGCGACCGTCCCGACCGGCACGCTTTCCCGCCGGCACGCGCCCGGCGGAAGCGGAGGATGGCAGTCCGAGGGGCGGACGCCATATTGGCCCCGCCAGCGTATGCCCCTACCATGACATCCGAACTGATATACGCGGGAGCTTGGACCCATCCAGGCTGAGAGGGCGCCGACCACGGGGCGCCGACCGCCTGAACCTGACCGGGTAATGCCGGCGTAGGGAGCTGAGTCTCGTGACGTCTGTTTCGCCGTCCCCTGTCCTGGACACCGGACCACCCGCGGGCCCCCGTCCGGAGGCGCCACTGCTGCTGGACACCGAGCCGCCGCGCCCTCTCGGTTTCCGCGACCAGGCCGCGTTCTGGACGAACCTGGGCGTCAGCCTGATCGGCTTCCAGAGCGCCGCGACCGTGCTGGTGTTCAACAACAAGGACCTCTCCGTGGCCGCGTCGCTGACGGCGATCGTCCTGGGCACGGTGATCGGCGCGCTGATGCTCGGCGTCGCGGCGGTGATCGGCACCAGGACCGGTGCGCCGGCGATGGCGATCCTGCGCGGGCTGTTCGGCACCCGGCTGTCCTACCTGCCGACCGTGCTCAACATCGTGCAGTGCCTCGGCTGGGGCGTGTTCGAGCTGACCGTCATCGCGATGGGCGCCGACGCGCTGTTCAAGGGCGGGCCGCACTGGGTGTACGTGGTGCTGGCGGGCGCGCTGACGACACTGATGACGATCCGTCCGCTGGGCTCCATCGCCGTGCTGCGCCGCTACGTGGCGATCGCGGTCGGTGTCGCCATGCTCTTCTTCACCGTGGAGCTGCTGCGCCGTGGTGTGCCGAACCCGAACCCGGGCAACTGGACCGGCTTCCTGCCGGCCGTGGACTCGGTGATCGCGGTCTCCATCTCCTTCGTCCCGCTGGCGGCGGACTACACCCGGCACGCGCGGACCACGCGCAGCTCGTTCTGGGGCGCGTTCAGCGGCTACACGGTCTCGCAGGTGTGGTGCTACGTGGTCGGGCTGCTGGCGCTGCTGCAGGTCGGCGGCGACCCGAACAAGATCTTCACCACCTTCATGGGCATCACCGCCGGCTGGCTGTTCTTCGCGGTGCTGGTGCTGCGCGAGACCGACCAGTCCTTCGCCAACGTCTACTCGACGGCGATGTCGCTGCAGAACCTCTTCCCGAGGGTGGACCGGCGCTTCCTCAGCGTCGGCCTGGGCGTGCTGGTCACCGGGCTGGCCCTGCAGGTCACCGACTTCAGCGGGTACGAGGCGTTCCTCGGGCTGATCGGCGCGGTGTTCGTGCCGTTGTCGGCGGTGCTGGCGGTGGACTTCTTCTTCGGCGCGGGCAAGCGCGAAGGAGATGCCGCGCGAAGCGCGTCGGACAAGGGTGGTGGCGGGCGACGGGAGGAAGATGCCGCGCGAAGCGCGTCGGACAAGGGTGGTGGCGGGCGACGGGAAGAAGGTGCCGCGCGAAGCGCGTCGGACAAGGGTGGTGGCGGGCGACGGGAGGGCGGGTGGGATCTTTCCGAGGGCGCGCCGACGCGCTGGCTGACGCTGCTGCCGTGGGCGGTCGGCTTCGCGGTCTACCAGCTGATCGCGCCGGCCGCGCTGACCGGGTGGATGAGCTTCTGGCCGACCTTCTGGGCCAAGGCGCAGAACCTCACCCACATCCACCCGCAGGTGTGGACGTCGGCATCGCTGTTCTCCTTCCTCGTTCCGGCGCTGATCACCTGGGCGATGACCCCGCTGCTGCGGCGCGGCCGGTAGCGGTGGGGCCAGTGGGGCCGTTAACCGGGCATACCGTCAGAATTCACCTGCCACGACCGGGGTCCGGACACTTCCCCGTCTATCGTGGTGGCGTGTCCGACAGACCCTCCACACGCCTCTCCGCCGCCGTCCCCGCCGTCCCGAACCGGGCGACGACCCGGGTCGTCGCCCATCGCGGCGCGTCCGGCACGCTGGCTGAGCACACCCTGGCGGCGTACCGGCTCGCGGTGGAGCAGGGTGCGGACGCGCTGGAGTGCGACGTGCGGCTGACCGCCGACGGTCACCTGGTGTGCGTCCACGACCGCCGGGTGGACCGCACCTCCAACGGCCGGGGGGTGGTGTCGACCCTGGAGCTGGCGCAGCTGTCCGAGCTGGACTTCGGCTCCTGGAAGGCCGCCGAGGGCGAGGTCGGCGAGGCGGACTGGGCCGACGCCGGACACACCTCGGTGCTCACCCTGGAGCGGCTGCTGGAGTACGCCACCAGCTGCGGCCGGCGGATCGAGCTCGCCATCGAGACCAAGCACCCCACCCGCTGGGCGGGCCTGGTGGAACGCAAACTCCTGGAGATGCTGCACCGATTCGATCTGGTCACCCCGAGCAGCGGCGAGCGCTCCCCGGTGCGGATCATGAGCTTCTCGCAGCTCTCGCTGCGCCGGGTGCGCGAACTGGCCCCCGCCATCCCCACCGTCTTCCTGATGGAGCGGGTGCCGCTGCGGTTCCGCGACGGCAGCCTCCCCTACGGGGCCAGGATCGCCGGGCCCGGCATCGACCTGGTGCGGGCCAACCCCGGCTACGTGGCCGCGCTGCACCGCGCCGGCCAGCGGGTCCACGTCTGGACCGTGGACGACCCGGAGGACGTGGAGCTGTGCCTGCGGCTGGGTGTGGACACCATCATCACGAATCATCCGCGCCAGGTACTTGACCAGTTGGGCCGGTAGTGCGGACCATACCGAGTCAGTAGGTCTTTCCGGACACTCCGCCGTAGGCGTGCGCGGGCGCGTGGGAATGGCTTGAATTTCCCCCTGCGCGCCATATTTCACCACCCCGGACAAACGCTCCGTCACCATCCGGCTACGCTTCGTGAAATGCATGCCGGAGCCTCGACTTGTTGCGCCTTCTTGACGTCCCGAGGTCCTTCTATTCTCGTTTCCGCCATGCTCGCACCGGGCATTCACACCCTGGCTGACAGCTGAGGAGGAGGTCCGGGGGTGGCGCTGGTGGTAGCGCGTGATGTGCCGACTTCTTCGGCGACCATGGCAGTACCCCATGGTCCATCGAGTGTGAGTGCCGCACGACGCCGACTGCGTAAGGATCTCGCCGAGCACCAGGTGCCGGAGGTCGTCATCGACGACGCCGTCCTCATACTCTCCGAACTGCTGAGCAACGCCTGCCGGCACGCCCGTCCTCTGGAAGTGGTGCTGGAGTGCCCGCCGGAGCAGTTGGTCGAGGACGACGGGCGGGTCGTGGTCGGCTGGGAGCTGCACAGCGACGGACTGCTCACGGTGGAGGTCACCGACGGCGGCGGGCCGACCCGGCCGCGGCGGGGCAGCCCCTCGCTGACCGCGCGCGGCGGCCGCGGCCTGGGCATCGTCGGGCAGCTGGCCAGCGACTGGGGGGTCAGGGACGCGCCCGGCGAGGTCACGGTCTGGGCGGTGCTGCCGGTGCGGGCCCGGCACGCGCGACGCGGCGGCGCCGCGTCGGGGACGGCGTAGCGGGGACCGCCGGGACGACTACGCTCGGGGGCTGCAGAGCCACCGCACAGCAGTCGCCCACCTGGAGATCCGCACCATGGCCAAGAAGCCCGCGAAGAAGGCGCCCGCGCGCGCTCAGTCCACCGCAGCCGCGACCGGGACGGTCCCGGTGGTCGGCGCACGGGAGGCATGCCCGTGCGGCTCCGGCCGCCGCTACAAGGCCTGCCACGGGCGCGAGGCGTCGCACGCCGTCCAGGAGTTGGTGCAGCGTCCGTTCGAGGGCCTGCCCGGCGAGGGCGACTGGGTGGCCCTGCGCGAGCTGGTCCCGGCCGCGACGGTGCCGCTGACGCTGACGGCGGAGGCCCTGGCCGGCGCCGACGGCGAGGTGCCGTCGGTGCTGCTGGCCACCGTGCTGCCGATGGCCTGGCCGGCGATGCGCCGCCAGGACGGCAGCGTGCTGCTCGGGCTGCAGACCAACAGCTCCTCCGGCGACATCAGCAGGGACGCGGCGGACGCGCTGGTCCAGGCGCTGGCGGCGAAGCCGGGAACGCCCGTGCCGCCGCGCCGCCCGCTGGCCGACGCGCCCCGGCTGCAGGACCTGCTCGACCTCTCGGCCGGGTTCGAGCCCACCGTGCACACCGGCTTCGAGTTCTGGCTGGAGGACGCGGATGCGGCCACCGGAGAGGTGGCAGCCTCGCTGGAGCAGGCCAACGCCGCGGTCATTCCCACGGTTCGGCTGTCCTCGGTGGACACCGCCTACTGGTGCTCGGTCCCGGACAAGAACCACCTGCGCTGGGTGATGCCCTACGCCGAGGAGGAACTGCTGGACGCGCTGGCGCGACTGGCGGCCACCGAGGACGCCGGGCTGGGCGAGGGAACCAAGCTGGTCGGCTCCTTCCGGGCGCACGGGCTGACCGTGCCGGTCTGGGACCTGCCGTCCGGGATGTCGGCGGACGACTGCGAGAAGCCGGCCGCGGAGTTCTTCGAGCGACTCACCGGCGCACTGGCGCAGAGTGCGCCGCTCACGGCGCACGAGCGCCGGGCGCGCGCCAATCTGGTGAACCGTCAGGTCACTCTGGGCTGAATGGGCTGTGTCGCCCTGCTCACAGTCGGAAGCAGCCCAAATACCGACATTGAGCACAAGAAAGACGGCCGCATCGAACTCAATGGCGTGACGTCCATCACATATTGATGCGGAACTCCGGATTCAGCCGCCCGGACCGCGCCGGGGGAATTTGCTTGCGGCCCGATTCTTGTTACGGTTTAAACAGCTCGGTCGCTGGTGCATCCCCCGTCGCCAGCGGCCGAGCCTTCATGCTTTCCAGGGCCCGTCGTTCCGGAACCCACTGTTCCGGGAGGCTCGGTTCGATGACGCGGTGTCAGCGGGCCGCCGTCGGCGGCCCGCCGGCAACACCCCTCAGAACGCCAGCCGTGCCCCGTCCGGTGTGGCCGTACTCGCGGCGACCAGAGCCTCCATCAGATCGCCGACCGAGGGCAGCCACGGCGCCCCGGCCGCCCCGGACCGCGGCTCCGGCTCACGCAGCCAGCCGACATCACCGCCGCCCACCCGCGACGGCGGCAGCACGACATAGCCGCCGGTCCCGTGGTAACGCAGGCTGGTGGGCACCCACTCCTGCGCGATCAGCAGCTCCGCCAGCTCCTGCATCGTGTACGGGGCGACCAGCAGCAGGCAGCGGGTCGGTGTCGCGATCACCGGACCGGTCCTGATCCGCAGCGCGTCGAAGTAGTCGAGCACCCGGACCCCGGCCTGCAGCGGCAGGCTCACCGCCGACACCGGCCCGCCGGTCGCGACCACGATCGGCGCGTCCGGACGGCGGCCCCACCACCAGCGCACCATCCGGGCGTCGGTGGTCGCCGCCAGCAGCGACGGGTCGTGGGGATGCGCGCCGGGCGTCGGGCAGTCGGGGCGCGGACAGCTGCACTGCTCGCCGTCGGCACCCGGCGCGCCGGGCAGCGCGCCGGGGACGACCGGCCAGCGCCAGTCCCGGGCGCAGGTCGTCGCGGCGGCGAGCAGCAGCGCCCGCTCCCTGCGTCGCCTCCCCCATCGGAACAGGTCGCGACGGGGGAGATCTCGTTCGAGGAGGATGGTGAGGACCCCGCGCATGAGCACTCGTTCCTTTCCGTGACCGTGATGGATCTGGATCGGTACGTGATCTCGCGCAACGAGTAGCGCACCACGTCCACCGCTCTGTGCGAAACCTGGCGGAAGGTGGCGCAGGGTGGCGAATGGCCTGCCATCCGTACCAGGCTTCTACCCCGGAACTCGGATGTTGCCCCAGCATTCCCGACGCGGCTTCCGGCGTACCCGCTCCGGCTCTACTGGACGAGATTGACGCATCGTCCGGAATGACGCACGGCAGCAAGCTGCCGGTTCCACCGTTCGGGTCATTCCCGGGCGTTGCAGACACCCCAACGGTTTGACATGTGCATATCGGCAGCGCCGGACGCGACTGGACCGTACGATCCTGGGATGGACGCGCAGCGGGAGCGACGGAGCACCCCGGAGAGCACCGCCGGGGGCGCATCGGGCATGGCGGAGGACGCTTCTGACACCTCGTCCGATCGTACGCGCCTGACCTCGGATCCGGCCGCCGGCGACGGCCCCGCCGCGGTGCCGGTCGCGGTGGTGATCCCGGCCCATGACGAGGCGTCGCGGATCGCACTGACCGTGCTCGCGGCGCGCCGGCTCCCGGGGGTGGATCTGGTGGTGGTCGTGGACGACCACTCCGGCGACTCCACCGCGCGGGTGGCCGAGGAGTCCGGGGCGACCGTGGTCCGGCTGCCGGCGCGGCAGGGCCGGACGGCCGCACTGGTCGCCGGGATCGCGGCGGTCACCGCCAGGGAGGCGGTCGAGGTGGCCGAATCCCGTCCCCGGCATCTGCTGTTCCTCGACGCCGATCTGCAGCAGGGCGCGGCCGAGGGGGCGCGCCTGCTGGAGCCGGTCCTGGCCGGCCTCGCGGACGTGGCCGTGGCCGCACGGCCGCCGGGTGCGGAGCCGGGTGCGACGGCCCCGGGCGGCGCCTCCCGACGGGCCGGCCGGGCCGTCGAGCGGGCCACCGGGTTCACCGTCGCCCGCCCGCTCGCCCTGGAGATCTGCCTGACCAGGGCCGCACTCAGCGCCGCCGAGCCGCTGGCCGAGGGCGCCGGGGCCGGACCCGGTCTGATCATCGACCTGCAACGGCGCGGGTTCCGGATCGAGCAGGTCGAGGTTCCGTGGACGCACAGACCGGACCCGCGCGGGATCCGCGCGGGACTGCGCGAGCTGTCCGGCTACCGCCAGGTGCGCCGGGCCCTGGGTGCCCGCTAAAGCGAACAAATAAACGATCACCGAGGGCGACGTTTTTCAGCCAGATATTCGGGCAAAGACACCAATCATCCGACACCTCGCAGTTCTGGACATCACCCGATCGGTATGTGTAGAAGTGAGACATTAAATGCCGTAAGGCGTGACATGGGGGTGCACAATGACTGATTTCAGACAAAAGGGGCATCCTTCCTCGCCGGACTTGACCGTCGGCCCATCACTCTGCGTGACAAGAACCGCGAAGGGCGGCCGGCATGGCTGAATCTCCCTCCCCCGGTGCCCGCCAGACCCTGGGCGGCAGTGCTCTCGACTTTCCCGCGCCGACACCGCCGCCCCGCCCGCAGCCGGTCACGGCCACGCCGGTCGGCACCGCGATGCCGGCCGGCGACCGCGACCCGCTGGCCGAGCTCACCACGCTGTACGAACTCACCGAGCGCCTCACCGGCGCCTCCGGCCTGGAGGACGCGCTGCACTGCGTGCTGGAGGCGGGAGCCGCGCTGCTCGGTGCCCGGCGCGGCATGCTGCTGCTCGCCGAGGACCCCGAGCACCACACCCCCGCCCTGGACGGCTCCGCGTCCGCCTTCGGCACCGTGGACGCGCCCGGCAGTGCCGTCGGCTTCGGCCTGGACCGCCCCGCGCTCGGCGCGCTGGAGACGGTGCCGCGCGACAGCGGCCCCTACGCCGGGCTGCTGCACGGCGCCCCGCAGGTGCTCTACCCCGACCTGACCACGCACCCGGCCGACCGGGCCGGGCCCTGCCCGGTCGGCGAGCGGTTCCACGAGGTGTCCCGTCACCTGGGCATCGGCGCCTCCTTCGCGCTGCCGCTGACCACCCCGGGCGAGGGCGCCGACCCCTTCGGCACCGCCGTCTGGTTCTACGACGCCCCCGCCGTCCCCACCGCGCGCGAACAGCGGCTCGCCGGGCTCTACTGCTCGGCCGCCTCCCGGCTGATCGCCAAGGAGGTGGAACGCGACCGGCTCCGGCGCACCGCCGACGCCCTGCGCCGCGGCCTGCTCCCGGACCGCCTCCCGCGCGTCCCCGGCATCCAGCTGGCCGCCCGCTGCCTGCCGGCCGGGCTCGACCTCTCCGCCGGCAGCGACTGGTACGACGCCCTGGCCCTGCCCGACAACGGCCTGGCCCTGAGCGTCGGCAGTGTCACCGGCGGGGGCGCCGACTGCGCGGCCGCCATGGGCCGGATCCGGGCGGCGCTGCGTGCCTACGCCGTACTGGAGGGCGAGGACCCGGTGTCGGTGCTCGGCGATCTGGAACTGCTGCTCAAGACCACCGAACCGGCCCGCACCGCGACCGCGCTCTACGCGTACCTGGACCCGCGCAGCCGGCAGCTGTCGCTGGCCGGGGCCGGGCAGTGCCCACCGCTGCTGGTCACCTCCTTCGGCGCGAGCTTCGTGGAGACCTCGCTGTCCGCACCGCTGGGGATGCTCAGCTGCTGGGAGGCTCCGGGCGTGGAGCTGCGCGCCGACCGCGGCGACCTGCTGCTGCTCTACACCGAGGGCCTGGCCCGGCGCAGCGGTCACTCGCTGCACGCCGGACAGGCCCGGCTGCGGGCGGCCGCCGCCGCGGCCACCCGCGAGGACCGGCAGGACCCGGACCGCTTCTGCGCCCACCTGCTCAACACCTGCCTGGACGGCGCCGACCGCGGCGGGCCCGGTCCCGACCGGCTCTGCGACGACCTCTCGGACGGGGCCACGGACGACATCGTGCTGCTCGCCGCACGTTTCGAATAGCCGTTCGGCGAGCGTTCAGCAGCCGTTCAGCAGCCTTCGGCCTGCCGGTCGGCTGCACGGGCAGGTCTGGGTTCTGGACGGCGGGCCTAGGATTGTAGGGACCGCCCACCCGTCTGACCCCTGACGCGCCGGGGCGGTCTCGTACAACGAGGAGGCGACACCGGTGACCGAGACGACCGAGGCGATCGAGCCGACCGAGGACGAGAAGCCGATCAAGGGCCGTAAGAACGGGCTCTACCCGGGCCTCTCCGACGAGCTGGCCGAGGTCATGAAGTCCGGCTGGGCCGACACCGAGCTGCGTGACCTCGCCCCCGCCGAGCAGTCCGCGTACGCGGCCAAGCGCCGCGCGGCGCTGTCGGCGCGCTTCCCCGGCGAGCGCCTGGTGATCCCGGCGGGCACCCTGAAGACCCGCTCCAACGACACCGAGTACGCCTTCCGGGCCTCCACCGAGTACGTGCACCTCACCGGCGACCAGACCCAGGACGCCGTGCTGGTTCTGGAGCCCCGCGCGGGCGGCGGCCACGACGCCGTCGGCTACCTGCTGCCGCGCTCCGACCGGGCGAACGGTGAGTTCTGGCTGGACGGCCAGGGCGAGCTGTGGGTCGGCCGCCGACACAGCCTGGCCGAGGCCGAGGCGCTGCTCGGACTGCCCACCCGCGATGTCCGCAAGGTCGCCGAGGAGCTCTCCACCGCGGTCGAGGAGCGGCCCGCCCCGACCCGGATCGTCCGCGGCCACGACGCCGCGCTGGAGGCGGTGCTCGCCGAGCACACCACCAAGCACGGCGACGAGGAACTGCGGGTCTTCCTCAGCGAGCTCCGCCTGGTGAAGGACGACTGGGAGGTCGGCCAGCTTCAGGCCGCCGTCGACGCCACCGTGCACGGCTTCCAGGACGTGGTCCGGGAGCTGGCCCAGGCCGTGGCCACCTCCGAGCGCTGGATCGAGGGCACCTTCTACCGCCGGGCCCGGGTCGAGGGCAACGACATCGGCTACGGCTCGATCTGCGCGGCCGGCCCGCACGCCACCACCCTGCACTGGGTCCGCAACGACGGTGCGGTCCGCCCCGGCGAGCTGCTGCTGCTGGACGCCGGCGTGGAGACGCACACCCTCTACACCGCCGACGTCACCCGCACCCTGCCGATCAACGGCCGCTTCAGCGACCTGCAGCGCACGATCTACGACGCGGTGTACGACTCGCAGCAGGCGGGCATCGAGGCGGTGCGGCCCGGCGCGCGCTACCGCGACTTCCACGAGGCCTCGCAGCGGGTGCTCGCCGAGCGCCTGGTCGAGTGGGGCCTGGTCGAGGGCCCGGTCGAGCGGGTGCTGGAACTGGCGCTGCAGCGCCGCTGGACCCTGCACGGTACCGGCCACATGCTCGGCCTCGACGTCCACGACTGCGCCCAGGCGCGCACCGAGAACTACGTGGACTGCGTGCTGGAGCCCGGCATGGTGCTGACCGTCGAGCCCGGACTGTACTTCCAGGCCGACGACCTGACGGTCCCTGAGGAGTACCGCGGCATCGGTGTCCGGATCGAGGACGACATCCTGGTCACCGCCGACGGCAACCGCAACCTGTCGACCGGACTGCCCCGGACCTCGGCCGACGTCGAGGCGTGGATGGCCGGCCTGAAGGGCTGAGCGCCTGCACCGCGAACGGTGAACTGTGTCGCCCCGGTCGGTTGGCTGAGGCGGCACAGTCATTCGCTCACCCGTGCGGCGGGCATCGCTTCACTGGGGCAGGTACCCGAGCCGGGACGCCATCGTGGCGAGGACCTGCGGGGCGTCACCGGCCGGATCGATTTCGGTGCCGCCGGCCTGGATCTGAACCAAGGTGATCACATTTCCCGAGCGGACGAAGAGCTCCTGGGCGTCGGAGCCGATATCGGGGCCCGCGCCCGGCTGGCCGTCCGGGGTGCGCAGCTCGGTGCGGTAGGCGAAGCCCGAGGCGCTGGTGGCGGTGCGGGTGACCGTCCACCTCAACGGTTTGCCGGTGTTCTCGTCCTTGCCGAGACAGCGGCGGCGACGGTGCCGACGGCGGTGAGGTTCTTCGCAATCCGGGATGAAAGGTATGCGCGCATGACGGAGTCCCCCAGGGGTGCATGTGTCAGTGGTTGGTGAAGGCGGCCGTGTTTGCCGGCCCTCAACTCCATAGGACGTGCATCCCCCGCAGAGGTTGCAGGTGGTTTCGGAGTTTTTCTGGACTGGTGGGAAGAGCGGTGCTCGTTAGGATTCGGCCATGCTGACCATCGCCCCGCGCCGCCCCGACGCGCACACCGTCGCCGTGCTCGCCTTCGACGGCATGGCGCCGTTCGAACTGGGCGTGGTGGTGGAGGTGTTCGGGCTGCACCGGCCCGAGGTCGGCGACATCCCCTGGTACGAGCTGCGGGTCTGTGCCGAGGATCCCGGCCGCGACCTGCGGGTCGTCGGCGGGTTCAGCCTCCGGGCCGAGCACGGGCTGGACGTGCTGTCGGCCGCCGACACCGTGATCGTCCCCGGGGTGGCGGACGTGCACGGCGCGGTGTCACCCGCGCTGGTCTCCGCGCTGCGGACGGCGCACGCGCGCGGGGCGCGTCTGGTCTCCATCTGCTCGGGCGCGTTCGCGCTCGCCGCGACCGGCCTGCTGGACGGGCAGCGGGCCACGACGCACTGGCGCTACGCGGACCTGCTGACGGAGCGTCACCCGGCGGTCCGGGTCGACCCCGAGGTGCTGTACGTCGACAACGGCGGGGTGCTGACCAGCGCGGGCAGCGCGGCCGGCATCGATCTGTGCCTCTACCTGGTCCGCGCCGACCACGGCGCCACCGTCGCCAACACGGTCGCCCGCCGCTTCGTCGTGCCGCCCCACCGCGAGGGCGGGCAGGCGCAGTTCATCGAGGCGGCGGTACGGCCGGTGGACGGGGAGGACGACGGCGTGGCCCGCAGCATGGCCTGGGCGCTGGACCGGCTGGCCGGCCCGCTGACCGTGCCGGCGCTGGCCCGGGCGGCACGCATGTCGGAACGCTCCTACCTGCGGCACTTCACCCGCCGCAACGGGACCAGCCCGATGCGCTGGGTCATCGCCCAGCGCATCGCGGCCAGCCTGCCGCTGCTGGAGGCCGGGGACGGGACGGTCGAGCAGGTCTCCACCGCGGTGGGCTTCGACAGTCCCGCCACCTACCGGCACCACTTCACCCGCGCCATGCGGACCACCCCGACCGCGTACCGGCGGGCCTTCGCCCGCGCGGCCTGACCGCGGCGCGCACCGATGCGGACCGGACCCGCAGCGCCGCGCGCCCCCGGTCGGCCGGTGGCTACCGGCCCGCCGCCCGCTCGCCGCGGTCGGCGTTGGCGATGACCGCGTCGTGGAACCAGGCGGCCCCGCCCTCGACGGTCTGCTCGTAGGTCTCCTGGAAGCGCGGGTCGGCGAGGTACATCTCGGCCAGACCGCGCTGCATGGCGTACGTGCAGTCGTAGAAGTTGCGTACGACAAGCTGCCGGTGGTCCTCGGCGACGGCCATGCCCTCGTCGCTGTCGGGGGCGACCCCGCCCCGCACCGCCTCGGCGATGCGCAGCATGATGGCGTCGCCCTCGGCCTTGATCCGGATCCAGTCCTCCTTGCCGAGCTTCGCCGCCTTCGCCTGCGACTGCTTCCAGGCGTCCGTCTCGCCCCAGCGCTGCTCCGACTCGGCCTCGTACTCCAGGTAGCCCTCGCCGAAGATCTCGAACTTCTCCTCGGGGGTCAGCTCGATGCCCATCTGTTGTGCCTCCAGTGCTTCCTCCACGGCCGCGGCCATCTGCTGGAGCCGGGCGATCCTCCCGGTGAGCAGCCGGTGCTGGCGGCGCAGGTGCTCGGAGGGGGTCACCTCCCGGTCGTCCAGGACGGACGCGATCTCTTCGAGGGAGAACCCGAGCTCGCGGTAGAACAGGATCTGCCGCAGCCGGTCCAGGTCGGCGTCGTCGTAGCGCCGGTACCCCGCGGGTGTACGGCCGCCCGGCGACAGCAGCCCGACCTCGTCGTAGTGGTGCAGCGTGCGCACGGTGACCTTGGCGAAGCCGGCCACCTGGCCCACCGAGTAGCTCATCGGGTCCTCCTCTCCCTGTCGTGATCCAGCCTGGATCCTCACGTCGCGTGAGGGTCAAGCCGGAACAGGGAGTCCCGCTCAGGAGGCGTGCAGCAAAGGCCGGTCCCGGTAGGTGAGCATCTTGTCGAAGGAGACCACGGCGCCGCTGCGCGGATTGTTCCGGAACTGGACGTGGTCCATCAGCGCCCTGATCAGGAAGAGGCCGCGGCCGTGCTCGGCGTAGAGGTCGGGAAGCACGGTGCCGGCCTCGGCGGACAGCCCGGACGGGGTACCGAGCGCGGTCCGCGCCGGGGTGGTGCAGCGGGCCGTCAGGGGTGCGCGGAGCCGGACCCGGCTCCGCGGCCGGGGTCCGCGTGCCGCGCACGGCCGGATCCAGGTGCGGGTGTCGCCCACCTCGGGGAGGTGCCCCGGTACGGGGGACGCGTTGCCCGGCTCGGCGGAGAAGCCGGGGCCGGTGTCGGTGATCTCGACCCGCAGACAGCCGCCCTCGATGGTCGCGGTGACCTGGAATCCGCCGTCCGGCGCGGCCACGCCGCCGCAGACCGCGTGCTCGACGGCGTTGGCGCAGGCCTCGGTCAGGGCCACGCCGACCTGGTGCGAGACCTCGGGGTCGACACCGGCCGAGGCCATGGTCCCCAGCAGGATCCGCCGTGCCAGCGGCACGCTGGCCGGTTCGCGCCGCAGGTGCAGGGACCACCAGATGTCCACGGCGGGTTCCTCCTGGCTGCGGCTCCACATACCAGTACCTATAACCGAGCGTCAGCCGAATCAACCACGTCGGCGGCAACCGATCACCCCTACGGCCGAATCAGTGGAGCGGAAGCGGCGGAACACGACCCCCGAGGGGCGCGCGACCGGCGCCGACGGCCGGGTCGGCACCAGGCTTCCGCGCCGCCCCGCGCTCCCCCGTCCGGACGAGCCCGGGCCCCCTCGGACGGTCCGCCTTGACCACGATGAGAGACTGTCCGGCGACATGCCCGTACTCCCAGCCTCCGTGTGCTCAGACGCCCCGGCCACCACGCCGGGACGCGCCGCCGCACTGGACCTTCGCGTACTGAGGGCTCTGCCCTTCGCGACGGTCTGCGTCGTCGTGTCCGCGCTCGGACACTGCCTGGGCGGGGGCGGCTCGCTGCCGCCGCTCGCGCTCCTGACCGGCTGGCTGGCCGTCTGGGCCCTGGCCACGGCCCTGGCCGGACGGGAGCGGTCGCTGCCCGCCATCGCCGCCGGGCTGGCCGTCGGCCAGCTCGGACTGCACCTGCTGTTCCACCTGCTGGCCGGTTCGGGCATGGGCGCGATGGCGGGCATGACGGGCGGCACCGGCACGGCGGGCGCCGGCGGTGCGGCAGGCATGGGCGCGATGGCGGGCATGCCCGGCATGGCGGCCGGCACCGGCGGCAGCGCGCTGGACCAGCTCGCCGAGCGGCTGCTCTGCGGCCCGGACGGCTCCCCCGCGCTGCCGCTGCCACCGGGCACCAGCGCCGCCCAGATCGTCAGCCGGGCCGGGATCGACCCGCACCTGGTCCTCTCCACGGCCCCGCACCTGCCGTTCTGGACCCACGCCTCGCTGCTCGGCCTCACCCCGCTGATGCTGCTCTGCCACCTGGTCGCCGCCGTGGTCGCGGGCTGGTGGCTGCGCCGCGGCGAGGCCGCCGTCTGGCGGCTGCTGCGGCTGACCGCGCAGCTCACCGAGACCCTCGCGGAGACCTGGACGGCCCCGCTGCGCACCCTGCTGGCGCTGGCCGCGGCGCTGCTGCGCGGGCTGCTCGGCGCGTTGCTGCCGCCGGGAACGATCCGCCGCACCGGCCTCGCCGACGCGCCGCGCCGCCCCCGGGCCACACCGCTGCGCCACCAGGTGACCAGGCGCGGACCCCCGGCCGTGCTCACGGCCTGACCCCTGCCCCGGGTCCGCTCCCGGACGGGAGGACGGAGGACAGGCCGACGCGACGTCCTGCCCTGTCCCCTCCTCATCCGGAGAGTTCCTTCATGCGTACCTCGCTTCGTTCGCGCATCGGCGCGACCGCCGCTCTCGCCACCGCAGGTGTCCTGCTGGTCGCGGGTCCCGCCTCGGCGCACGTCACCGTGCAGCCTTCGACCGCCGCCAAGGGCGCGTCCGACCAGACCTTCTCGTTCCGGGTCCCCAACGAGAAGGACACCGCCTCCACCACCGAGGTGCAGGTCTACTTCCCCGCCGACCACCCGATCCCCTCGGTGCTGGCGGACTCGACGCCCGGCTGGAAGGCGGACATCACCACCACCAAGCTGAAGACCCCGATCCAGACGGACGACGGCGCCATCACCGACGCCGTCTCCGCGATCACCTGGACCGGCGGCAGCATCGCCCCCGGGCACTACCAGGACTTCACGGTGGACTTCGGCCAGCTGCCGAGCGACGCCGACGAGCTGGACTTCAAGGCCCTGCAGACCTACAGCGACGGCACCGTGGTGCGCTGGATCCAGACGGCCCAGGCCGGCCAGCCCGAGCCGGCGAACCCGGCTCCGGTCCTCAGGCTGACCGCGGCCGCGAACGGCGCCGGCAGTGACGGGACGCCCGCCAAGGGCGGCGCGACCGGCGCTGCGGCGGCCCCGGTGACGGCCTCCGGCAGCACGGCGTCATCCGGCGACGACAGCACCGCGCGGGTGCTCGGCGCGGCAGGCCTGGTCGTCGGCCTGCTCGGCGTCGGCTTCGGCTTCCTCGGCTGGCGCCGGGGCGGATCGGCCCGCAACAGCGAGTGACCGCCGGGGTGGGCACGGCCCCACGGCCGGGCCCACCCCCGTCCCGCCCCCGCCCCGCTGCCGGCCTGCCCGGCTGGCCCCTGCCCGATTGCGACCTCCGGTATGACGAACGGAACCACGACCATGACGCACCTCCCACGCCGCTCGCTCCTCCTCGGAGCCGCCGCGACCGCCACCGGCCTGCTGCTCTCCGCCTGCGGCAGCTCCGGCTCGGCGAACTCCACCGGCTCCACCGACTCCTCGGTGGTGCAGCCCTCGGTCCAGAACAACTCCCCCTACAAGGGCGTCTATCTGAACCGCACGTTCCCCAAGCCGGACGTCACCCTGACCGACACCACCGGCAAGCCCTACGAACTGGCCCAGCGCACGGCGGGGAAGGCCACCCTGCTGTACTTCGGCTACACCCGCTGCCCCGACGTCTGCCCGACCACCATGGGCGACATCGCGGTGGCGGTCTCCAAGCTGCCCAAAGCACAGCAACAGCAGCTCCAGGTGGTCTTCGTCACCACCGACCCGGCCCGGGACACCCCCGCCCAGCTGCGCACCTGGCTGGCTGCCTTCAACACCGACTTCGTCGGCCTGACCGGCGACATCACCACCATCATCGCCGCCGCCAAGTCGGTCGGCGTGGCGGTGGAAGCGCCGGTCCAGGGCCAGGAGCCGGTGCACGGGGCGCAGGTGCTGGCCTACCTCCCCTCCGACAACAAGGCCCATGTCCTCTACACCAGCGGCACCTCCTCGGCGGACTTCGCGCACGACCTGCCGCTGCTGATCAAGGGCGTGACCGGATGAGGCGGGCCGCGCTGGCCGGGGCGCTGGGCGCGGTGCTGCTCGGCGCCGCCGGGGTCGCCGGCTGCGGCGCCGGGCACGGCACGGCCGCCGGGGCGGCAGGCACCACGGCGCCGCCGCTCATCGCCGTCACCGGGGCCTACATACCCCTGCCCGCGTCCCCCGACATGGCCGCGGCGTACTTCGCCCTTGCCAACACCGGCGGCAGCGACGACGCGCTGGTCGGCGTGAGCAGCCCGAACGCGCAGAGCGCGGAGCTGAACGAGTCCACGGCCACCTCGATGGACGCGATCAGCGAGGTCGCCGTCCCGGCGCACGGCTCGGCGCTGCTGGCGCGCGGCGGGAAGCACATCATGCTGATGGGGCTGAAGCCCGCGCCCGCCGTCGGGCAGACCGTCGATCTGCGGCTGACCTTCCGGAAGTCGGGGACGATCACCGTCCACGCCACCGTCGAACCGCTGACCTACCAGCCACCGAGGTGACGTCCACCATGCCGATCGCACGTACCCCGATCGCACGTAGTTCCATGGCCCGAGCGCCGATCATCCGCGCGCCGCGGCGCCGGCCGCTCGCCGTGCTCGGGCTGATGCTGGCCACCCTGCTCGGGCTGATGCTCATGGGGGCCGGCACCGCTTCCGCGCACGCCGCGCTGCTGTCCACCGATCCCGCCCAGGGCTCGGTGGTGCAGAGCACGCCGACGCAGGTCACCCTGCGTTTCGGCGAACAGGTGACGCTGGAGTCCGACGCGATCCGGGTGTTCGACCCCAGCGGCCGGCGGGTGGACACCGGTTCGGCCGGGCACGCCGGTGCGGACGACGCCACCGCGCGGGTCCAGCTCACGGCCGGCCTGGCCCAGGGCACCTACACGGTGGCGTGGCGGGCGATCTCGGCCGACACCCACCCGGTCTCCGGCGCCTTCACCTTCTCCTACGGACACGCCTCCAGCGTCACCGCGGTGGCCGGGGAGCAGGCGACCAGGGGCGACACCCTGGTCGACACCCTCTACGGGACCGCACGCAGCGTGCAGTACGGCGCGTACGCGCTGCTGGTGGGGTCGGTCGCGCTGGTGCTGCTCTGCTGGCCCGGCGGGATGCGGCTGCGCTCGGTGCAGCGGCTGATGCTGGGCGGCTGGGCCGGGCTCCTGCTCGCGACGGTGGCGCAGCTGCTGCTGCGCGGTCCGTACGAGTCGGCGTCGGGGCTGGGCCGGGCGTTCGACCTGACGGCGGTTCAGCAGTCCCTGGGTGAACGGCTGGGGACGCTGCTGGTGGTGCGGATCCTGCTGCTGGCCGCGTTCGGGGTGTTTCTGTCCCTGCTCGCCGGACAGTCGGGCGGCAGCGCGGACGGCGAAGACGGCGCAGAGCAGGCGGGCAGTGCCGAGCACGCGGGCGAGGAGAGCACTGCTCTCGATGTGGAGCAGGTCAATAGTGGCGAGCGCTCGGGCCAGGAGAGCGCTGCTCTCGGTGTGGAGCACCGGCTGCGAGTCACCCTCGGCGTGGTGGGAGCGGTGCTCGCCATCGCCATCGCCGCGACCTGGGCGCTGGCCGACCACGCCTCGGTGGGCATCCAGGTCGGCCTGGCCGTCCCGCTGGACATCGTGCACATCCTCGGCATGGCCTGCTGGCTCGGCGGATTGACCACCGTCCTGACCGGGCTGCGCCGACCGGTCGCGGCGGGCGGCATCGGCGTCGCCGCAGTCGAACGCTTCTCGACGGTCGCGCTCTGCTCGGTCACCGCACTGGTCTGCACCGGCGTCTACCAGGCCTGGCGCGGCCTCGGCTCCTGGGGCGCACTGACCTCGACCACCTACGGCCGACTGCTGCTGGTGAAGGTCGGGGCGGTGGTGGTGATGCTGGCCGCCGCCTGGATCTCCCGCCGCTGGACCGCCCTGCTCCGCACCGACCCGGCCCCGACGGCCGAGGCCGGAGCGGGAGCCACGGCCGGAGCGGGAGCCACGGCTGGAGCGACGGCCGCGGTCACGGGTGATGCGGAGGCCGCCCTCGACTCCGGAGCGCGACCGGCAGCCGGAACGGAGCCCGAGCCCGTACCCGGGACGACGCCCGAGGCAGGAAGCACGGACCCGGTCCGCCTCGCGCAGCTCGCGCGCCAGAGCGCGGCCCGGCGCGCGGTGGCGGAGCAGCGCGTCCGTGAGGCCAGCCCGGCGCGCGGCATGCTGCTGCGCTCGGTCCTGCTGGAGGTGGTCTTCGCCGTGGTGGTCCTGGTGGTCACCACCCTGCTCACCAACGCGCCGCCCGGACGGGCCGTCACCGCGCAGGCGCAGAGCCGGGCGCAGGCACAGGGCCAGAGCCCCGCCCCCGCGTCCGGTCCGGTCGACCTCACCCTCCCCTACGACACCGGCGGCCCCGGCGACAACGCCAAGGGCAAGGTCACCGTCGACATCGACCCGGCCACGTCCGGCCCGAACCAGGTGCACGTCTACGTCTACGACAGCAGCGGCAAGCCGGTGGACGTGCCCGAGCTCGACCTCGCCCTCACCCTTCCGGCCAAGAGCCTGGGCCCACTCCCGGTGACCCTGGACAAGGTGGACGTGGGCCACTGGGCCGCGTCCGGCCTGCAGCTGCCGATGGCGGGCAGCTGGCAGCTGTCGGTGAGTGTGCGCTCCGACGCGATCGACGAGACCACGGTGAACGCACCGATGCAGGTGGGCTGAACATATGTCGAACGATCAGAACCTGTCCCGGCGACGGCTGCTGGCCTCCGCCGGAGCGGCCGGACTGGCCGTCGGCGGAGCCGCCGGGTACGGAGCCGACGCACTCCGGTCCCCGAAGGCCCCGGGGCTTTCCGCGCCACCCGCCCTCGGCTCGGCCGCCGTCCCCTTCCACGGTGTCCACCAGGCCGGAATCGTCCAGCCGATGCAGGCCCGGATGCACGCCACGGCCTTCGACCTGACCCCGGGCACCGCGCGTCCCGGTCTGGCCGCGCTGCTGCGCCGCTGGTCGGGCGCGGCCGCCGCGATGGCCGAGGGGCGCGTCCCGCCCGGCGGCACCGACACCGGCGTGGCGCTGGACGCCGGTCCCAGCTCACTGACCGTCACCGTCGGCTTCGGCGCCTCCGTCTTCGCCAAGGCCGGTCTGGCCGACCGGCTCCCGGCCGCGCTGGCACCGCTGCCGGCGTTCCCCGAGGACGCCCTGGACCGCGGCCGCAGCGACGGCGACCTCTGGGTGCAGGTCTGCGCCGACGACGCCCTGGTCGCGTTCCACGCGACCCGCGCCCTGCAGCGGCTGGCCTCGGGCGCGGCCACCGTCCGCTGGCAGATGACCGGCTTCTCCCGCTCACCGGGCGCGACCGCGACGCCGCACACCGGGCGCAACCTGATGGGCCAGATCGACGGCACCAACAACCCCCGGCCGACCGACTCCACCTTCGACGCCCGGGTGTTCGTCCCGGCCCAGGGCGATCCCGCCTGGATGGCCGGCGGCAGCTACGCGGTGTTCCGTCGGATCCGGATGCTGCTCGACCCCTGGGAACTCCAGACGACGGACAGCCAGGAACGCACCATCGGCCGCCGCAAGGACACCGGCGCGCCGCTCTCGGGCGGCACCGAGACCACGCCCGCCGCGCTCGACCGGCAGAACCCCGACGGCTCGCTGGCCATCCCCGGCGACGCCCACATCCGGGTCGCCGCCCCGGCCTCCAACCAGGGCGCGGCCATGCTCCGGCGTGGCTACTCCTACGCCGACGGCCTGCGCCCGGACGGCGCTCCGGACGCCGGGCTGCTCTTCGTCGCGTTCCAGGCCGACCCGCTGACCGGCTTCGTCCCGGTCCAGCGCAAGCTCGCCCGGGGCGACGCGCTGTCCCGCTTCATCGTCCACGAGTCGAGCGGCCTGTACGCGGTACCGGGGGGCACAACGGACGCCGGCGGATATGTCGGGCAGGCGCTGCTGGAGAGCTGAGACCCCCTGGTGACGGGTGATTCGCGTACCGCTAGACTCAGCGCACACACAGACGTCACACGAATCACTCAGCGGAGTCGCAGCGCCCCAGCGCTCCTCCGCCACCAGGGAGCCCGCGCATGCCGCGCGGTAGCCAGCCCACGCTGGGCCCCGGCGGCACGTTCACCGTGCACAGTGGGGTAATCAACCACGATCCGTGCCAGGGTGTCACCGCAGTGATCGTCAACATCACCGCCAGCGGGGGGATCGCGTCCAGCCACATCACGGCCCACCCCACCGGCACGGCCGTCCCCAACGCCTCCAACCTGAACAAACCAGTTGGGGAACGTCGCGGTCGCCGTCGACGTCCAGGGGTTCTACGCAACCGCGTACCCCCTCCCCGACCTGCAGGGCTTCGTCCCCATCATTCCCACCCGGGCGCTGGACACTCGGTCCGGTGTCGGCGCACCGAAGGCGCCGCTCGGAGCCCAAGCCTCGCTTCGGGTCAAGGTGACAGGGCTCGGGGGCGTCCCCGTGGGGGCGAGCGCAGTCATGGTGAACCTGACCGGCATCACCCCCACCGTCAACACCCGGCTCTACGCATACGGTTTCATCGGCGCCGGGATCAGCGGCTACCCCACCATCTCGTTGAGCCCGGGCCAGGTCCGACCCGTCCTGGCAGTCCTACCCGTCACCAGCGACGGATACATCACCGTCTTCAACGCCGCCGGCACCATCGACGTCCTCGCCGACATTCAGGGCTACTACTTCGACACCCGGATGTAGCAGCCTCCGTCCGCAGCCCGCCGCCCGATACCCCAGGGCGACGGGCTGCGGTCGTTTCCGGCGGCGGGGGACCACGCAGTGAGACCGGGCCGCTCCGGGGGGCGGTTGTGGCTAACGTTGCAATCGTCCGTATGCATCTGCCCGGAACCGTCTGGCTTGGGGGCCGCCCAATGTCCGCCACCCGCTACACCTACCTCGGCCCCGAGGGGACCTTCACCGAGGCCGCGCTGCGCACACTCCCGGAGGCGGCGACGCGGGAGCTGGTGCCGTCCGTCTCGGTCGCGGCGGCGCTTGACGCGGTGCGCAGCGGGGAGGCGGCGGCGGCACTGGTGCCCATCGAGAACTCGGTGGAGGGCGGGGTGACCGCCACGCTGGACGAGCTGGCCACCGGCACCCCGCTGATGATCTACCGCGAGGTGCTGCTGCCGATCGCCTTCGCCCTGCTGGTCCGGCCCGGCACGGCGCTGAAGGACGTGAAGACGGTCACCGGGCATCCGGTGGCACAGCCGCAGGTGCGGCGCTGGCTGGGGGCCAACCTGCCGGACGCGGTCTGGGAGTCGGCGGCGTCCAACGCGGACGGGGCGCGGCTGGTGCAGGAGGGCCGGTTCGACGGGGCGTTCGCGGGGGAGTTCGCCGCCCCGCTGTACGGGCTGGAGCCGCTGGTCACCGACATCCACGACGCGTCCAGCGCCACCACCCGCTTCGTCCTGGTCGGTCGCCCCGGGCGGACGGCGGCGCCGACCGGCGCGGACAAGACCTCGTCCGTGTTCTGGCTGGCGGACGACCACCCCGGTGCACTGCTGGAGCTGCTGCAGGAGTGGGCGGTGCGCGGGGTGAACCTGATGCGCATCGAGTCCCGGCCCACCGGCGAGGGCCTGGGCCAGTACTGCTTCTCGGTGGACGCCGAGGGCCACATCACCGACCGCCGGGTCAGCGAGGCGCTGATGGGGCTGCACCGGATCTGCCCGAAGGTGCGTTTCCTCGGTTCCTACCCGCGTGCGGACCGGGTCGCGCCGACGGTGCGTCCGGGGACCTCCGACGACGAGTTCCACCGGGCCTCCGACTGGCTGTCCCGCTGCCTGGACGGTCGCGGCGAGGGCTGACCCCCGGCACGTGATCGACTGCGATCGTTTTGGATCACCTGTCGCGGGCTCCGGGGTGCCCGCCTGAGAGCATGCTGTGAGGGTTTTCCCCAGCCAAGGTGGGCTGTGAGTCCCGGCAAGTTATCCACAGGCTGGGGATGAATCGACAAATCCTCTTCTCGCGGTCCACCGGAAGCTCAATCGGCAAAACGGACATTTGGCAGAAGAAGCCGCTTGTTTGCCTGTAGTCACCCAACAGGCCATCCAAAATCACGCAAACGTGTAGAGAGCGGAGGTTTGGCGCCGGGATCCGCCGCTCCGGATCAAGGTCCGGGAATCCACAGGCCGGCCGGCGGCACTGTGGACAAAGCCATGAATCCCCAGGTCGCATCGAGATATCCACAGACCCGCCATGGTTATCCCCAGGCGCCGGCCATAATCCATTTGCCCGATTTGCGATCAGACTGCGGCAGAAGACAGCCAAATCCAGCGAAGACTGATCATTTGGCGGGGAAGTCGAAAGAGTACCCCTGCTGCACCAGTTGCGGCAGCAGTTGCTGCAGTGCGGCCACGGTCTGGCTGCGGTCACCACCGCCGTCGTGCATCAGGATGATGGCGCCGGGACGCACGTTCTTGCGGATGTTGGCGAGGATCGCGGGGACCCCGGGGCGCTTCCAGTCATCGGAATCCGACGTCCAGGCCAGCGGGCGGAGCCCGTTCAGTGCCGATATGTGCCGGTTCAGCGGCGAGAAGTCGCCTCCCGGCGCACGGAACCAGCTCACCTCGGTGCCGCTGCCGCCGGCCGTCAGGATCATCTGCTTGGCGTCGGCGATCTCATGGGTCTGCCGGTCCGCGCCCCACTTGCTCATCGCCTCGTTGTGCGAGACCGAGTGGTCGCACAGCTGGTCCCCGGCGGCGCGGATGGCCTGCACCATGGCGGGGTTCGCGGTGGCGTTCGGGCCGATCTCGCAGAAGGTCGCGTGGGCGTGGTACTGCGCCAGCACCGCCAGGATCTTCGGCGTCCACTGCGCGCTGGGACCGTCGTCGAAGGTCAGCGCCACGGACTTGTCGTGGGTGCCGGTGGTGTACTCCAGCACGCTGCTGACCGTCTCGGTGCCGCCGGGCGGGACGTTGTCGCCCGAGGTGCTCTTCGGGGTCGGGTCGCCGGACGGGTCGGAGCCGGACGAGGATCCCGGCGAGGTCCCCGGGCCGGGTGCGGAGGAGGAACCGGCCCCGGAGCCGGCCCCCGACGACTGCCGCCCCGCAGCGGTCGTCGCGGCACCGCCGCAGCCCGTCGCCGTGAGCGTGACCAGTGCCGCAACAGCCGCCGCCACCAGCGCCGTTCGCCTGCTGCGGGCTATTCGGGCCATGCCCATGGGAGCTCCCCCTGTCGTGTGCCTGTCCGTTCTGTGGTCACACCCTATGCAGCCGGAGATCCCTCTCATGCCGCTCTTACGTCTCTGACGAGAAAGCGGGACAAACGCGTGACAAAGGACTCCGGGACCCGGGATCAATCCCGGAGCAGGTGAGAGGCCGCGACCGGTAGGCTCGTCCCTGTGATTGACCTTCGCCTGCTCCGTGAGGACCCCGACCGAGTACGCGCCTCGCAGCGCGCCCGTGGAGAGGACGTCGACCTCGTCGACGCCCTCCTGAGTGCCGACGAGCGGCGCCGGTCGTCCGGGTCCCGCTTCGACGAGCTCCGCAACGAGCAGAAGCAGATCGGCCTGCAGATCCGCTCCGCGCAGGGCGACGAGAAGGCCGAGCTGCTGAAGCGCGCCTCCGGCCTCGCCGCCGAGGTCAAGGCCGCGAGCGCCGAGCAGGCCGAGGCCGACGAGGAGGCGAAGCAGCTGCTGGGCCGCCTCGCCAACCTGCTGCACCCCGACGTCCCGGTCGGCGGCGAGGAGGACTTCGTCACCCTGGAGGAGGTCGGCACCCCGCGCGACTTCGCCGCAGAGGGCTTCGAGCCGCGCGACCACGTCGAGTTGGGCCGGATCCTGGGCGCCATCGACATCGAGCGCGCCGCCAAGGTGTCCGGCTCGCGGTTCTACTACCTCACCGGCGTCGGCGCGCTGCTGGAGCTGGCCCTGGTCAACATGGCCATCGCCCAGGCCGTCGAGGCCGGCTTCACCCCGATGCTGACCCCGGCGCTGGTCAAGCCGCGCGCCATGGAGGGCACCGGCTTCCTCGGCCAGGCCGCGGAGAACGTCTTCCGGCTGGAGGAGGACGACTTCTACCTGGTCGGCACGTCCGAGGTGCCGCTCGCGGCGTACCACATGGACGAGATCATCGACGCGGACCGGCTGCCGCTGCGCTACGCCGGCTTCTCGCCCTGCTTCCGCCGCGAGGCCGGCACCTACGGCAAGGACACCCGCGGCATCATCCGGGTGCACCAGTTCGACAAGGTCGAGATGTTCGTCTTCACCGCGCCGGAGGACGCCGAGGCCGAGCACCAGCGGCTGCTGGAGTGGGAGAAGCAGTTCCTCGACAAGTTGGGCCTCGCCTACCGGGTGATCGAGGTGGCCTCGGGCGACCTCGGCGCGTCCGCGTACCGCAAGTTCGACATCGAGGCCTGGATCCCCACCCAGGGCAAGTACCGCGAGCTGACGTCGACCTCCAACTGCACCGAGTACCAGTCCCGCCGACTGGACGTCAGGATGCGCGGCGAGCACGGCAACCGCCCGCTGGCCACCCTGAACGGGACGCTGTGCGCGGTGCCGCGGACCATCGTCGCGATCCTGGAGACGCACCAGCAGGCGGACGGGTCCGTGGTCGTCCCCGAGGCGCTGCGCCCGTACCTGGGCGGCCGCTCGGTGCTGGAGCCGGTCGGGAAGTGATCCCCTCCGCCGATCGAGCCTCCCGCCCGTTCGACCTGGTCGCCACCGACCTCGACGGCACGCTGCTGCGCTCCGACCACACCGTGTCGGAGCGCACCCGGCGGGCGCTGGCGTCGGCGACGGCCGCCGGGGCGGTCCACATCGTGGTGACCGGCCGGTCCGCGTCCTGGACCAAGCCGACCCTGGACGCGATCGGCTACACCGGGCTGGCCATATGCAGCCAGGGCGGACAGCTGTACGACGCGGGGGCGCACCGGCTGCTCACCTCGATCACCCTGGACCGGATGCTGGCGCAGCTGGCGCTGAGCAAGATCGAGGCGGAGACCGGCCGGCTGTACCTGGGCGCGGCCCGGGACGGGCTGGACGGAGAGGTCCTGGTCGCCCCCGGCTACACGCTGCCGGGGGAGGTCGAGACCCGACGGGTCGAGGACCGGTCCGAGCTCTGGGCCGAGCCGGTCACCCGGCTGTTCCTGCGGCACCCGACGCTCGGCGACGACGAGCTCGCGGAGACCGCGCGGGCGATCGCCGGTCAGCTGGTGGACGTGGTGATGGCGGGACCGGGCTTCGTCGAGGTGCTTCCGCTGGGCCTGTCCAAGGCGACCGGGCTGGCCCTGGCCGCGGCCAGGCTGGGCCTGAAGAAGGACCGGGCGGTGGCCTTCGGCGACATGCCGAACGACCTGACCATGTTCGGCTGGGCCGGGCACTCCGTCGCGATGGCCAACGCCCATCCCTCGCTGCTCGCGGTGGCCGACGAGATCACCCTCGACCATAACGAGGACGGCGTGGCCGTGGTCCTGGAGCGGCTCTTCCCGCAGGCGTGAACACCCGAGGCACCGGTCCCGCCGCCGGGTTACGCTGCGCCGCATGAGCACTGGCAGCAGCAACGACATCGGCGGCGGCACCGGTTTGGGTGACGACCGCGCCGGCGACGACGACGCGGCGGGGGCGCAGCGGGTCGCGCTGGTCACCGGGGCGGGGTCCGGGATCGGCCGGGCGACGGCACTGGCGCTGGCCGAGGCCGGCTGGGCGCTGGTGCTCGCCGGGCGGCGGCGGGAGCCGCTGCTGGAGACGGCCGCGGCGGCGGCCGGGCTCGGGACCGCACTGGTGGTGCCGACCGACGTGACCCGGCCCGGCTCGGTCGACGCGCTGTTCGCCGCCGTCCGCGAGCGGTACGGCCGACTGGACCTGCTGTTCAACAACGCCGGGGTGGCGGCGCTGTCCGCACCGCCGGAGCAGCTGGCCTACGAGCAGTGGCGCACGGTCGTCGACACCAACCTCACCGGCGCGTTCCTGTGCGCCCAGGGCGCGTACCGGCTGATGATGGAGCAGGACCCGCAGGGCGGCCGCATCATCAACAACGGCTCGGTGTCCGCGCAGACTCCCCGCCCCAACAGCGTCGCCTACACCGCGACCAAGCACGCCATCACCGGACTGACCAGGTCGTTGGCGCTGGACGGGCGCCGGCACGGCATCGCCTGCGGCCAGATCGACATCGGCAACGCGGCCACCGAGCTGACCGAGCGGATGCGGACCGGGAGCCTGCAGGCCGACGGCCGGATCGCGGTCGAGCCGACGATGGACGTCGCGGACGTCGCACGCACCGTGGTGCACATGGCGTCGCTGCCGCTGTCGGCGAACATCCCCTTCGTCACGGTCATGGCGACGGCCATGCCGCTCCTCGGCCGGGGGTAGCCGAGCGATCGTCGCGGCGGTGCCGACCGGAGGACGCCGCCACCGGTGCCCGGCGTCGGCCGCGGGCCGCGGGGTGCGGGGCACGGGGTGCGGGGATTCGCGCGAATGTCGCGCAATCACCGCCGGGTGGTGGTCTGCTGGACGATGATGGGATCCTGGCACCACCGCCCGCTGTCGCCCGCAGGACCGGAGCGAGAGGTCTCGCCGATGACCACGCACTCGTCCGGAGACGGCCCCGACCGCATCCTCGTCGGCCGCTACCTGATCGGCGAACGTCTGGGCCGGGGCGGCATGGGCATCGTCTGGCGGGCCCACGACCAGGTGCTCGACCGCGAGGTCGCGGTGAAGGAGCTCAACGTCGGCGGCCTCCCGGACGAGGAGCTGTCCACCCTGCACTCCCGGATGAAGCAGGAGGCCCAGGCGGCGGCGCGGATCGACCATCCCGGTGTGATCACCATCCACGACGTCGTGGAACAGGACGGCCGGCCGTGGATCGTGATGGAGCTGATCGACGGCCGCTCCCTCGCCGAGATCATCACGGCCGAGGGCACGCTGCTCCCGCGCGACGCGGCCCGGGTGGGGGTGCAGGTGCTGTCCGCGCTCAGACAGGGCCATCTCCTGGGCGTGCTGCACCGGGACGTCAAACCGGCCAATGTGCTGATCGACCGGCGTGGGCGGGTGGTGCTCACCGACTTCGGCATCGCCATGTTCGAGGGCAGCGGCGGACTCACCAGGACCGGGGAGATCGTCGGCTCACCGGACTACCTGGCCCCCGAACGGGTCACCGGGCACCGGCCGGGCCCGGAGTCGGACCTGTGGGCTCTGGGCGCGACGCTCTACGCCGCCGTCGAAGGTCAGTCCCCCTTCATGCGCAGCTCCACCATCGGCACGCTGCAGGCGGTGATCACCGATCCGCTGCCCGAGCCGCGCAACGCCGGGCCGCTGTTCCCGGTCATCGAGGCCCTGCTGCGCAAGGACCCGGCGGAGCGCGCCACGGCCGACGAGGCCCTGCCGATGCTGGAGGAGGTGGCGCAGGGCCGTACCCCGCCCACACCGACCGTCTTCTCCCCCGCGGCCGGAACCTCCCCCGTTCCTGGAGCCTCGCCGGCGTCCGGGGCCTCCCCGGTGGCCGGAGCGGCTGCGGCCGGAGCGGCCGGGTTCGGGGCCGGGGCGGCCGGTGCCGGGGCCGGGGCGGCCGGGGCCGGTCCTGCGGGAGCCGCACCCGGGGGCGACCGGTCCAGCGCTGCCACCCAGTCGACACCGCCCACGCCACTGCCGCCTTCGGCGCTGCCCCTCGCGACGCCGCCGCCCTCGGCACCGCCCCCACCCCCACCGTTTCCGCAGTCCCCGGGCACCCCGTACCACCCCGCGTACGGCTACGGCGCCGGCACCCCGCCGACCTGGTCGGCCCCGCCCGGCGGTGTACCGGTCGGCCCCGGCGGCCCCGGTGGGCCGGTGGGCCCGGTCGGGCCCGGAGCCCCGAACTACCCCAGCGGCCAGAACTACCAGGGCGGATCCGGCCGGCCCGGTGAACCCGGCGGCCCACCGCGAAGACACCGGCTCTGGCCGCTGCTCCTGGCCGCCGCTCTGGTCGCCGCACTCCTGGCCGGCGGCGTCACCCTGCTCGCCCAGCGGTCGACCTCGAACCACGCGGCGCAACCCCGCACCAGCAGCTCCGTCACCGCGCCGCCGACCACCGCGACATCGACCGCACCCACCCAGCCTCCGTCGACGGCGGCCGGCACCGCGCCCGCTCCGCCGGCTCCCAGCCCGACGCCGACCCCGCCCGCCGCGCCCGCCTCGGTCGTCACCGCGTACTACGACGCGATCAACGCCCACGACTACAGCACCGCCTGGAACCTGGGCGGGAAGAACCTGGGCGGCAGCTACTCCGACTTCGCGAACGGCTTCGCCGGTACCAGCTCGGACACGCTCACCATCGACGGCGTGAGCGGCGGCACCGTCGACGTCCATCTGCATGCCGTGCACACGGACGGCTCCACCGCCGACTACAGCGGCTCCTACTTCGTCCAGAACGGTGTGATCACCCAGGCCACGCTGCAGCAGACCGCCTGATCCGTCACATCGGCGCAGCGGCCGGCGGGGCGGGCGACATCAGCACTGGGGTAGTTGTAGGATGACTGGGCAAGAGGATGTCGGATCACCGGAGGGCGGACCCCATGGCCAACAATCTGCAGGCCGCCGGCCGCACCTCGCTGGTGGACTCCGCCATCGAGCAGTTGCGTGCCCAGCTGAGCAGCGGTGCCTGGCAGGTCGGCGACCGCATCCCCACCGAGCACGAGCTCGCCGAGCAGCTTCAGGTCGGGCGGAACACCGTCCGGGAGGCGGTGCGGGTACTGGTGCACTCCGGGATGCTGCAGTCACGGCAGGGCGAGGGCACCTTCGTCCGGTCCACTAGCGACCCGGCCTCGGTGCTGCACGGGGTGCAGCGTGCGGGCGTACGGGACGTGCTGGAGGTCCGCGCCGCGCTGGAGACCGAGGCCGCCCGGCTCGCCGCACTCCGGCACACCCCCGAGGACCTGGCCCGGATGCGGGCCGCGCTCGACGCCGAGGCACAGATCCTGCAGCGGCAGGACGCGGACGGCGGGCCGGAACGCGCCGGGCGCGAGGCCAGTGTCGAGCACGACCTGGAGTTCCACACCGCGATGGTCGAGTCCGCGCACAACCCGGCCCTCACCGAGGTCTACCGCTACTTCAGCGCCTCCGTGCGCGAGGCGATGCGGGCCTCCTCCGTCGACCAGGACATGCCCGAGGTCGACCTCGACACGCACCGCGCCCTGGTCGACGCCGTCGCCTCGGGTGACCCCGAGGCTGCCGAGGCCGCCTGTCGACTGCTGCTGGCCGAGCCGATGGCCGCCGCCGACCAGCTGCCCCGATGACCGCAATCCACCAGGTACAACCCGAGATGAGCCCGCGCATGTCCCGCACCACCGTCGACGCCCCGGCCCGGTACACCAGCGACGCCCCCGCGCCCTCCCGGCTGGCCCGGATCGCCGTTCACCCGGCGACCGCGCTGGTCGGCATCCTGCTGGTCTCGCTGAACATGCGCGCCGCGCTGTCCGCCGTGTCCCCGCTGCTCACCGACATCAGCGGGACGTACGGGCTGTCCGCCACGGCCGGCGGCCTGCTCACCACCCTGCCGGTGCTGCTGATGGGCATGACCGCGCCGTTCGTCCCGAAGCTGGTCCGCAGGTACGGCCCCGAGCGGGTGGTGCTCGGCGCGCTGGGTCTGCTCGCGGCCGGGGTCGGGCTGCGCGTGGTCAGCGGCGGCTGGGCGCTGTTCGCCGGCAGCGTGGTGATCGGCGCGGCCATCGCGCTGCTCAACGTCACCATGCCGGGGCTGGTGAAGCGGGACTTCCCGGACCGGGCGGCGACCATGACCGGCGTCTACTCCACCTCGATGATCGTCGGCGCGACCCTGGCCGCGGCGCTCTCCGTCCCCATGGAGCACGCCTTCGGCGGCTGGCAGGGCTCGCTGGCGTCGTGGTCGGTGCTGGCAGTCGGCGCGGCCGTGGTGTGGCTGCCGCAGGTGCGGCGCCCGGTCACCGGCGCGCCGCTGGCCGCCGAGGCGGCGGCCGCGTCCGGTGCGAAGCTGCAGGGCCTCTGGCGGCACCCGCTGGCCTGGCAACTGGCGGTCTACATGGGCATGATGTCGCTGCTCGCGTACACCCTGATCGCCTGGCTGCCGACGATCCTCACCGAGCAGGGCATGTCCCGGGGCACGGCCGGACTGATCTTCGCCTTCAGCAACCTGGTGCAGGTCGGCGGCGCCTTCCTGGTGCCGCTGGCGGCGGGGCGGATGAGCAGTCAGCGGAAGCTGGTGGCACTGATGGTGGGATGCTGCGCCGCCGGGATCCTCGGCCTGCTGATCGCCCCGGTGGGCGGCGCCTGGCTGTGGGCGGTACTGCTGGGGATCGCCCAGGGCGGCGGCTTCGGCCTCGCCATGGCCCTGATCGTGCTGCGCTCCGGCGGGGCGGCGGTGGCCTCGCAGCTCTCCGGGATGTCGCAGATGGTCGGCTACTTCATCGCCGCAGCGGGCCCGGTCGGCTTCGGTGCGCTGCACCAGCTCACCGGCGGATGGACGCTGCCGCTGGCCCTGCTGCTGGGATGCTGCGCCATCGCCCTCACCGCGGGGCTCGGTGCGGGCCGCGCACACACCCTGCGCGGCTAGCCATGCATATACCCAGGGGCGCGGGGAACTGCGCTGCCAGCCATCTACGATCTGCATGGTTGGCAGCGCCGTCAGTTAATGAAGCAGAGCCCCGCGCCCGTTAGGCCGTAAGTGGTTACTCTTCGCCCGCGAGGGTCAGGCGGGACAGCCGCACCGCGGCGAAGCCTGTGGCGGCCAGGGTGACCACGATCAGCAACGGAATCGCCGTAGGCAGGTGCACCGTGGAGCTGATCACGCCGGGATCGGCGATCCGCTTCGCCACCGACAGCGCCCACTGCTGCACGCTCAGCGTCTTGGCCCCGCTGACGAAGTTGCCGACCACGCTTTCCCACAGCAGCGAATACATCAGGCCGACCACCACCGCGTGCCGGGTGACGACCCCGAACAGCAGGAAGATCGAGCTGTAGGCGACCCCGGCGATCAGCGCGCCCACGCCGTAGGCCAGCGCGAGGTTCTCGAAGTTGCCGAAGAGGATCACCCCGGCGATGTATGTCGGGACCGCCGCGAAGACCACCGTGCAGCCGATGGCGACCAGCAGCTTGGTGACGATGATCTTCCAGCGCGGCAGCGGCTTCGCCAGCAGGTAGATGATCGAGCCGTCGTCGATCTCCGGGCCGATCGCCCCGGTGCCGGCGATCAGGCCGAGCAGCGGGACCAGGGTGCCCAGGGCGAGCGTGCCCAGGACGTTGACGGTGGTGGACTCGTCCTGGCCGACGGCCGCCCGGACGATGATCGACAGGACCAGCAGCAGCGCGGGCACCGCGAGCAGCAGCAGGCCGCGGCGGCGACCGAGCAGGCCGCGTACGGTCAGCCGGGCAACGGTGAGGTTCACTGACTCGACCTTTCTCGGTGGACGTGAATCCGATGAACGCCGGTCATGCCGAGGTCACCAGGTAGGAGAAGACGCTTTCCAGCGACTCGTCGGCGGGCGAGACGGTGAGCAGGCGGATGCCCGCCTCCTTGGCGACCCGCGGCACCAGTTCGGTGAAGCGGTAGAAGTCGATCGCCTGGATCCGCAGCGCGTTCTCGGTCCAGTCCAGCTCGATGCCGGACGTGGACGGGTCCGCGATCAGCGCGGCCGCGAGCGCCCGGTCGTCGCTGGAGCGGACCAGGTAGCGGTGCGGACGGTCCGTCATCAGCCGTCGGATCTTGCGGAAGTCGCCCGAGGCGGCGTGCCGTCCGGCGACGACGACCTCGATGTGCCGGGCCAGTTGCTCGACCTCCTCCAGGATGTGCGAGGAGAAGAGCACCGTGCGGCCGTCCGCGCCGAACCGGCGCAGCAGTTCCATCAGGTGCATCCGCTGGCGCGGGTCCATCCCGTTGAACGGCTCGTCCAGCAGCAGCACGGCCGGGTCGTGGACCAGCGCCGAGGCCATCTTGACGCGCTGCTTCATGCCCTTGGAGTACGTGGTGACCTTGCGGTCCTGGGCGTACTCCATCTCGACGGTCGCGAGCGCGCGCTGCGCGGCCGCGCCGGGGTCGGCCAGACCGTGCAGTTCGGCGTTGGCGAGCACGAACTCGTGCCCGGTCAGGAAGTCGTACATGGCCTCGCGCTCGGGTACAAGACCGATCTGGCGGTAGGCCTCCTGGTTCTTCCAGACCGGGACGCCGTCGATGGTGACGGAACCGGTGGAAGGCGGCAGGAAGCCGCTCATCATATGGATCAGGGTGGACTTGCCGGCCCCGTTGGGGCCGAGCAGACCGGTGACGCCTGGCTCGATCGTCATGCTGACGTCGTTGACGGCGACGACATTGCCGAACCAGCGGGAGACCCGGTCGATGCTGATGGTGGTCACGATGGGCCTCTCAGATCTTCCGGTAGCGACGGACCAGCAGTCCGTACGAGGCGAGGGCGAGCACGAGGATCTCGGCGATGAAGACATAGGCGCCGAACGTGCTGGGGACGCCGACGAAGCCCTGGTGCCGCAGGTTGAACATCCAGGTGACGGTGGAGTCCACCAGCCCGCCCGGGTTGATCAGCATGGCCCAGTGCGCGCCCGAGTGGTGGCCCTTGACCGTCAGGACGCCGTAGACGATGCCCGACACCGCTTCCGAGATCAGCAGCAGCCCGATGATCGCGGCCACACCGAACCCGCGGCGGGGCGTCAGCGAGGAGATGACCAGGCCGATTCCGGAGTAGACCAGGGCGTAGCAGGCGGCAGCCACCAGCCCGTACCCGAGGTGCTCCAGGTTGTAGCTGAAGCTCATCGACGCCAGCATCGAGCCGATCCACATGATCAGCATCGGCAGCGCGGTGAGGATGAACATCGCGCTGAACATCGCCGCGAACTTGGCCCGCACGTAGTCGCGCGAGGTCAGCGGGCGGGAGAAGTACAGCGGGAGGGTCATGAACCGCAGGTCCCGGGAGAGCGCGACGGGCGCCTGCGAGGCGATGAACACCGCGATCACGAACTGCAGGTTGGACAGGTAGCGCGGATACTCCAGCGGGAGCTGGCCCATCTTGGTGTAGACGGCCACCGCCACGATGATCACGGCGGGCACGCACATCACGGCCAGCATGCCCATCGGCAGGATCTTGGACTTGATGGAGCGTCCGAGACCGAAGCTGCCGCGCAGACCGAGCACGAACAGCGAGCGGGTCGCGTACGAGCGACCCAGCCGCGGGCCGTCGTAGTGGCGGTAGCCGATGTCGTGGATGACGTCCGCGCGGGGCGTCGCCGTGGGCTTGGCGTCGGCGGGCTTGATGTCGGCGGGCCTGATGTCGGCGTCAGACATGGGCGGGCGCCTCCTCGGTCGCGTCGGCGGCGGAGGCCGCGTCGTAGCTGAAGACCTCGGAGATGTGGTGGCGGCGCTGCTCCATCCGCACCAGGCCGAGGCCCAGGTCGGCGACGGCGTCCCGGATCAGGTCGTAGGTCTCGTCACCCTTGATCTCGACCAGCAGCACCCGGCTGCCGTCGGCGGTGACACTGAGCCCCGCCGCGGTCAGCCGGTCACGCATGGCGGCGTCCGCGTCGAAGGACGGGTCCGACTGACGGTCGGTGACCTCGACCGCGAGCGACTGGGTCGCCTGGGTGAACTCGGCCGTGGAGGAGGACCGCAGCAGCTTGCCCCCGTCGATGACCACCACGTGGTCGCAGGTCCGCTCCAGCTCGCCGAGCAGGTGCGAGGTGACCAGTACGGAGATGCCGAAGTCGCTGTGGACCCGCCGGATCAGGGCCAGCATGTCGTCGCGGCCGACCGGGTCCAGACCGTTGGTGGGCTCGTCCAGCAGCACCAGCTGCGGGTCGTGCACCAGCGCCTGGGCCAGCTTGACGCGCTGCTTCATACCGGTCGAGTAGCCGCCGATGGGGCGGTAGCGCTCCTCGTAGAGACCGACGTGGCGCAGCGTGTCGGCGGTGCGCTCGCGGGCCGCGGCGGCCGGCAGTCCGGACATCCGCGCCATGTGCACCACGAACTCGGTGGCGGAGACGTCCGGCGGCAGGCAGTCGTGTTCGGGCATGTAGCCGACCCGCTCGCGGATGGCGTCGCCCTCGGTGGCGACGTCCAGGCCGAGCACGCGGGCGGAGCCCTCGGTGGCCGGGGCGAGCCCCAGCAGAATCTTGATGAGTGTGGACTTACCAGCGCCGTTCGCTCCGACCAGGCCGACCACTCCGGGCTGCACGTCGACGGTGAGTCGATCCAGCGCGGTGACCCTCGGGAACCTCTTGGTGAGGTTGTCCGTGATGATGACAGACACGGTTTGACCGTATCCGCGGTGTGCCCTGGAACACATCAGGCTGGGGACGCAGGTTTCCCTGGTCTTGAGAGGTACGCGGCGGGGGGTGTCCCCTAGGGGACACCCCCCGCCGGTCCGCGTCAGCTCTGCAGAATCTCCCCCTGAAGGATCATGACCTGCTGGAACGCCGTCGGCGAGACCGCCTTGGGGTTGCTCATCACCACGACCTCCTCGACGTCGCCTTCGTTGACCATCCCCAGGTCCACGGCGGGCTGCGCACCGCCGGCCGGCTGGATCAGCACTCCCGGCGCGGTGTTGAGCCCCGGGAAGACCGTCGTGGTGTCGGAGACAGCCTTGGGCGCGGCCGCCAGCCGCAGGTTCAGCGTGTCCTGGAGGACTCTCTCGCTCGCAGTCGTCTCCGACCGGAAGGCCAGCAGGTAGATCTCCGTACGGGTCCCGTCCGGGGCCGTCCAGGCTGTCGCAGCGATGTGCCGTAGGCCGCGATCCGCGAACGTCGTGAGCAGGGACGCGCCCGTGGTGAACTTCGCGGCATAGGCACTGGACGGGTACCAGCCGTGCGCACCCGGGTAGGCGGCAGCGAGCCTTCCGCCCACCGGCACGGGCAGCAGCAGCCCGCGCAGGTCGGCGGTATGGAGGGGGTGCGAGCCGTCGGACGGGGTGTTCTCGGTGTCACTGGCGGCGCTCGGCATCGGCGGCAGCACGAACGCGGGAAAGACATAGCGCCCGTCCGCCGGGGTCTTCAGTCCCGGCAGGTCGGTGCGGTCCGGTGCCATCACCGCGAAGGCGGTGCCGGTGCCGACCGCCGCGCAGAGCACGGTGGCGATCGACCAGCGGAGGGCGGTACGCAGCCACGGACGGCTGCGCCGTGCAGGCGGCGCGAGGTGCGCGGGGACCGCCCAGACGGTGTCCTCGCCCGTGGGAGCGGGCACGGGTGCGGCGACCGGAGCGGGGTCGTGCGCGGCCGTGGCGGTGGGGTCCTGCGACGGGTCCGGGGTGTCGGTCATATCTGTGCTCCGGGGATCGCGAGGCGGGTGAGCTGCTGCCGCATCAGGTCGACGGCGGTGGCGGTGTCCAGCGGCGCCACCCCGGAGGCCCCCAGGTGGACGTACATGTCGCCGACCGAGGCGTCGCACTCCATGTAGTCCAGCTTGTCGCCGGACAACAGCGGCGGCAGGTAGCAGTGTGCGGTGGGGAAGCCGGGGACCGCCGGACCGGTCCGGTAGACGCCGGTCTTCGCCGCCAGCGCCGACGAGAAGCCACCCAGTTGGGCCGCGAACTGCTGATTCTCCTGGAGGAGTGAGATCTCGACGGACAGGGTGCCGCCCGACCGGTAGGTCCGGACCGCCCCGCCCTTGATATGGCTGGCGACGAAGTACGACTCCATGCCCTGGCGGTCACCGGCCGACAGCGACTTGAGGTCCTTGTCGTAGATGCCGTGGTACTGGGCGGCGGTGAGCACGGCGTCGTTGCCGACGCCCGGGTCGTCCGGCCCGGGGTAGAGCGAGCTGGGCACCGGCAGCAACAGGTCGCCGAGGTCACCGAAGTGGTTGCCGTTGGACATCGCCCCGTAGCTGGGCGTGGGTGTCGGCTGTCCGGTGGCCGCCGCGACGGGTGCGGCCTGCGTCTCGCCGTGCAGCACCAGCAGTCCGACACCGCCGCCGACGCCGACCGCGCTGAGCGCCAGTGCCGCCGCGAGCACGACCAGCCGACCCCGGCCGCGCGGAGGCGCTGAGGCCAGGGTGTTGGGCTGAGGCGCCTCGGCGGGCACGGTGGACCCGGTGACGGGGGTGGGCTGGGGGGATTCCGTGGTCACAGTCGCTCCAACTGCCGCTGCACGAGAGTCAGCAGCGTCTGCGCGCTGACAGGCGAGTCCGAGGTGATCTGGATCTGCACGGAGATGTCGCCGTGCTGGGCGAAGGCCTGCCCAAGGTAGTAGCTGGGGCCGTTGTCGGACTGGGCGCTCAGGCCCGGGTAGACCCGCCCGGACACCGTGCCCGGGATGAGGACGGAGGTGGCCGCCGACTGGTAGCTCTGCAGGTTGCTGACGTCCTGCAGAGCTGACGCATCCTGGTCGTGGGCGAACTGCACCAGTTGCAGCGCGTAGCGGCGGTTGCCCTGCACCCACACGGCCTGGGCGGCGCGACGAAAGCCGTTGCTCGCGTACCAGCTGAAGGCGGTACCCGGCTCGGAACGGGTCTCCGCAAAGGCGGCGAGGTCCATCCACGACGTGATCGAGTCGGCGCCCTGCTCGGGCTTGGCACCGGTCGGAGCGGGGACCAGCAGCGCGGTGAGGTCCCCGTCGGTCTTGGCCTGGTCGTCGTTCGCCGGGTCGGGCGCGGGCGCGGAGACCCGCGCAGCGGGGTAGCTGGGCTGCGCGACGGCCAGCGCCGGGAGCGGCGTGGGCGTACGCCCGGCCTGCACGGCATAGCCCGCGCCCGCCCCGCCGAGCACACCGAGGACGACAGCGCCGGCCATGATCAGGGCGGTCCGGCCCCGGCGACGAGGCCTCGGCAGGACGGACTCAGGCTGCGCCACCGGCGCCGGCAGGTCGGGCGCCGCCTGCGGCGTCGGTGCCGGGCCTGGCTCGGGAGTCGGCGGATCGGCTGCTTCGGTGGTCAACGGTCCTCCACGGGACGTTCTGCGGACGAGAGTTCAGGAGGCGGCGGGCGGCCGGCGCTCGGGTGAGGGCGCTCAGGTACCGCTGCCGAGGCGCTGTTCCTCGCGCTGCATCAGCGGCGCCAGCAGCGAGTGCGGCAGCGTGCCCGTCCCGGTGACGGAGATCTCGTACTCGACGTCGCCCACATGGGAGATGCCGATCAGCTGCCCCTGGTCCTGGGCGCTTCCCGGATCGAAGGCGTAGGCCTGGGCGTTGGAGACGCCCGTCACGGAGAAGGAACTGCCCTTGCTGAAGGACAGTCCGGTCACCCAGGCGGCGGCATGGCTGGATCCGTCGAAGTGGATCAGCTGGGCGTCGATGGTGTAGCTGCCGTCATTGGTGCGGTAGGTGCGGTCCGCACCGCCGTCACAGCCGTAGTCGTTGAGGACGCGCTTGCTGGTCGACACGTCGCCGAGCTCCTTGGCGATGTCGTCGACGCTCAGCTTCTTGCCGTCCGTGTCCCCGTACGCCTCGGCGTCGGAGGGGACCGGCAGCAGGAAGAACCGCAGATCGCCACTGTGCGTCGAGCCGCTGACGGATCCCCTGACCGTGGACGTCGGGCTGGGCGCGGCGGTGGGCACCGGAGCGGGCGCGGTGGTGCTGGGCACGGCCGACGGAGTGGCGGAGGGGGTGGCGGCCGCCGCCACGGTTCGGGCGTTGCCGGTCCGGCCGACGGCGACCACGGTGGTGGCGGTACCGGCCGCGACCACCAGCCACCCGACGACGGCCAGCGTCAGGTAGACACCCTTCCGCGAACGCGGCCCGGCGGAGCCCGACGCGGCGTCCTGCGGCAGATGGCCCGCCGGAGGCGGGGGAATCTGCAGGTGGTTGGGAGGTGCAGCGTTGGGAGGTGCAGCGTTGGGAAGCACAGCGTCGGGAGCCACCGTGGATGGTTCCGGCACCACCGACTCATTCTTCTTCGGGTCATTCGCCTGCGCTTCGGGCATGACCTCGTCGTCCCCCACACCAACCCCCATGAAATGGCAATCGTCCGTTCCCAGCGAGGGGAGGCGACAACCACCACGACCACACATGGGCAGCCCACAGGGGGCACAGGCAGTGAGTATGGCCAGGTGCACAGCCGGCCACCAACTTCTTTACGTGATCGAGACCTGACCGTCCGCCACCACCGTTGAAATCCACGCCCTATTCACCGGAATATCGCGTTCCGCCCGGTATGGGAATTCACTTGACGGAGCGGCAAGAATGCCAGAAACGAGGACACTCAGCGTCGGAACAGCCCGGCGACCATCGGGCCCAGCTTGCGCATGTCGGCGTCCCCGTAGAGGTCGTCGAAGCAGCCGACCGCGGCCAGGACCAGGATCCGGTTCACCCGAGGATCGTGGATCCTCACGTCGTAGCGGGACCGCATACCGCTGCGGCGGATCAGCTCGAAGCCCGACGAGTCGTCGCTGCGGTAGCGCAGCCGGTGGTCGAGGAGCGCGTCCGCCACGCTGTTGTCCATGTAGTCGTCGAGCAGGGTGTGACGGGCCCGGCTGCCGAGGCCGACCGGATTGCCGGCCAGGTCGCCGAAGCCCACCTGACTGAACGTCCAGACCTCGTTCTGCAGCAGCTGGCCGCGTACCCCTTCGACGCGGTCGCGGACGACACCGCCGATGCGGGTCCGGTCCGGGGCGAATGCGGTGCCTCCGGCCAGCAACCCGATCTCCGTGTCCAACTGCGGCCCGCTGTAGACCCGGTACGGCCTGCGCGAGCTCGGCCCGTCCGGCCGGTGCACCCGCGCCACCGGCGCGCGCTCGCCCTTGGCGTGCACCGTCCAGGTCGTTTCCCTGACCCGGAACTCGAACCTGACGGTAAAGGCGTCCAGCGTTCGTATCACCACAGCCCCCGTTCTCCGGCAGCACCCTACCGTCGGGCCCCCGGATCGACGGCTCGCGGTCGTGCAGAGGACACCTGGTCAGATATGGGACCTCAACGATCAGTTGTTGATGATCCCGGGCTGCCCTACCCTTGAGACATTTTCAGCCGAATGCAGCGGCCCGAGGGCCGCCGTTCGGGCTGCGGAACGGCGGTCGGGGGAGAACATGGGAGTCGTCGGCACACTGTCCAGAGCACGGCTGGAGCTCGCGCACGAGTCGTCCCGCCTGTTGTGGGGGAACGATGCCTGGGCGGAGAACAACGTGGGCCAGCAGCGTCTGCTGCGGCGCCGCCGGGCGGACCCGGCCGTAACCCTTGACCAGGCGGGACTCGCCCTCGCCGACACCGTCGTCCGGCAGGGCTACGCGGTGCTGGACCCGCGCTGCCGGGCCGGACTCGTCGACGAGGTGGCGCGGGGCTACGCCGAGATCATCGGCGACCCCTCGGCCACCGTCGACATGGGCGGACGGATCAAGGACGCGGTCCGTTACGTGATCGACCCCCTGTGTCATGTTCCAGCCATTCGGGAGCTGCTCACTCCCCCGGTACTGAGCGCCCTCGACGCCTACTACGGCGGCCGCTGGCGGGTGCAGCACGTCCGGATGTGGCGCATCAGCCACCTCACCGAGGAGCAGCGGCGGGTCCACCACTACGGGAACCTCTGGCACTGCGACCAGCACCCCACTTCGACGCTGAAGTACTTCGTCCAGCTCTCGGACGGCGTGACCGCCGAGGGCGGGGCGTTCCGACTGCACTCCATCCCCAACACCCGGCGGATCATGCGCAGCGGCTACCTGGGCCAGGGCTGGGCCAAGGGACCCGCGCGGGCGCTGCTGGACGATCCGGCGCTGGTGGTCCCCTTCGACGCCCCCAAGGGCTACGGCGCGTTCTGCAACACCACCCGCTGCCTGCACCGGGCCGGCATCCCACCGCTGGGCACCACTCGCGGCATGACCCAGTTCACCTTCGTTCCGGCCGACACGCCCAACCTCTCCGGCGACCCCTTCCACGGCCTGAAGCCGGACCCCAACGTCGCGGAGGGCCGCTACGCCTGACCCCGGAGCGGGAACGACGCGGCGGGTCAGACCTGTTCGACCGCGATGCGCGTGTGGCACAGCTGACGCAGATCCTCGACATCGCTGGTCACGACCGTCACGTCCCGTGCTCCAGGTGGGCCGTAGCGGCAAGCATCGCGTCGATGGCGTACTTGTGGCCGTGAAGCCCCTCAACTGCGAGCAGCTTGCTCGCAGCGCGTGCGATCTCCTCCGTGACCGGGCGCACCTTGGTCAGCGAGACGGCGTGGTCGAACGCCGCCTGCGGCAGCTTGGGATCGCGCGCCTCGACCAGCGTTGCCGCGCTCGTCACGACCAAGAGGTCCAGTGTGCGGGCGACGTCCAGCCACACGGTCATGTCCCGGTGTCGGCGGGAGAGCTTGGAGAGCGCCTCGCTGCCGAGCACGAGGGTGCCACTCATGCGGCGTCACCGCGGTGGGCAGCGTGATGAGCACGGATACGCTCGGCCCTCGCAGCCACCTCGGCTGTATCGACTGGCCCGTGTTCAGCCTCGGCGGTGGCGATGTACTCGTCGATGGCTTCGCGCTGGAGCTGCCGTTGCACGGCCTCCTCAATGTAGGAGGAGACTCCCTGCTTCCCGGCGCGTGCGCGGATCGCCTCCAGCGTCTCGGCACGCAGAGAGATGCTGGTGACTCGGGTCTTGCCGGAGCGCGGGGTATCCATGCACCAAAGTGCAATACATCACCTACCAAGACTGCGATCCGGGAGCGCTGCTGCGGGGCTGGAGACACGATTCCCGTAGGGTCACAGCTATGCGTCTGAGTACTGTGATTCTGCCGATCCACCGCTGGTCCGAGGGGCAGAAGGTCTGGCGGCGGGCCGAGGACCTCGGTTTCCACGCCGCGTACACCTACGACCACCTGTCCTGGCGGTCGTTCCGGGAGGAGCCGTGGTTCGGAGCGCTCCCGACCCTGACCGCCGCCGCCACGGCGACCGAGCGGATCCGCCTGGGGACGCTGGTGACCTCAGTCAATCCTTTTTCACCTATCGCATGCTGACCTGCGATGTTCCGCGGGTTCAGCCCCTGATGCCACTACCCCTGTGAGCTGGCGGGCCAGAACTTGGGCGGAGCGCTGGCAGGATCCACGATCCGCAAGCGGCTCTGCTGGGACGGGTCGACCGCATTCAGCGAGATCAGGCGCTGGCCGTCTGCCTGGTCGAGTTCAGCCAAGGCATGGGGCAGGCCGGCGCACACAGTGGCGATAGCTGCACCGAGACCCACCAACCCGCCGTGCTTGTGATTCTGGCGGTACTCGATGCGATGCAGGCCCGACTCGGCGATGGCGACTACCTCGAGTGGGCGGCTCAGTTGCTTCGTGTCGTTCGTGACAACGATCTGAAAGCCGTCCGCCGCCGCACGCGCATAGAGGTCGACGTCCTTGGTTCCCGCCCAGTCTCCGAGTTCGGCCACGTGCTCGACGACGTGGTGTTTCAGGAGCAGCCGCACGATCCGTGCCATGGGAAGCGGCACATTCTCGTCGAGCAGCAGCTTCAAGACGCTGCCTGCCTGATTTCCGCGTCCTCGTAACTGTCGACATAGTCGGCGAAGTCCGCTGCGTCGCGCGCTGCCTCTGCTGTGACGCCCGGGTAGTAGTCGCCGATCTGCTCAGGTGGCACGCCGTCCCGTAGGAGAGCGGCAACCTCTGTAGCCGGGATGCGTGTCCCCTCGACGACCGGCTCGCCGCCTCGCACGGCAGGGTCGATGGACACGTGCGGCCGGGGTTCAAGAAGGTCCGGGATTCGTCGACCACCACGGTAGAAAGGCGCAAGCACGTCCACCATGTCGTGGATGACGACATTGCCCTTGCTCCGCACGAGGTCCACTGCGTGGTCCGGGTCTGCCAGGTAGATCGTGTCACCGCCCGCGACCAGGCGGTAGGCCGAGAGGTGTTCCCTTTCGTCGAGGCCCTCGCGCAACGTGTTCAGCGCCCGCCTGATCTTCTGGAGGGATGCCTCCTCGCGAAGGCGGACACAGGCTCGCAGGGCGACCACGTCGCGAAAGGAGTAGAGGATCGGACGAGATGCTGAGATCTCCGGCACGAGGACAGCGCCGCGCTCGCCGGTGGCCCGCCGCCAGTGCGACAGCTGCCGCAGAGTCGCACCGGACAACGCGGCAGCCAGTTTGGGCTCGTACGACATGCGGCACCTCCTTGGCTCCAGACGACGATCCGACGCTACTTCATCGTCCCGTACGGGCATCAGGCTCGCCAGCATTTCACCCGGATGAGGCCGCCGAGACGCGCCGCGCTCTTGTGAGCTTCTGCCGTCGGTCGCCGGCGGTGAGCTCGCTCAGGCGCTCGCCGATCACGGAAACGCCGGGTCGGGGCTCCTGCGCGTAGTACCGGGACTTGCGTCGGCGCAGTAGGGCCTCGCCGTGCTCACCCCAGGTGAATCCGGGCTTCCGCAGCAGCTTCCCGAACACCTCATCGACTGTCTCCGGAAACGCGGCGGCCAGTCGGCGGAACGGCAGTGGTGAGATCGACTCCTCGCGCAGGTATGTGCGCAGCAGGTCCTGGTGCTGCCTGCGGCCCGCGAGGGCCGGGTCGGCGAAGAGGTCCCGCAACAGTCCGTAGTCCGCGTAGAAGTTGAGTCCGTCGACCTCGTCGTAGATGACGCCGATGGTGGCCGAGTCCGCAAGATCTTGTGGCAGTTCGAAGAACGGCAGACCCAGGCCAGGGAGCCGCCTGCCTCGGGCGCGGTCGGGCGCCCCGGCGACGGCGGCTTCCTGCCGGTGCCGGTAGTAGGCGTTGAGCCTGGCCTCGGCCTCGGCAGGGGGCAGGACCAGTTCGTCGCCGCCGCAGAACTCGACGAACGCGGCCCGGTCCTCCCGCATCCGCTCCCATCCCTGCTCGATCTTCTCGGGGTTGCGGAAGACCAGTTCGGGTTGGCTGGTGGCCAGTTGGAGCGCGGCCTGGGCGATCTCGGTGGCACTGGACTTCGGGTAGGACGACATCATCCCGGAGATCAGCCACACACCGTCGGCCGAGTGGATGGGCACCAAGCAGGCGAGAAGGAACTGTCCCTTGGACACTCCACGGAAGACCCTCGGCCCTACGTTCGAGTACACGCGGTACTCCAGGTCGTCGACCAGGTTCAGCAGGACGACGCCATCCCCGTCCTTGCGCCGGATCTCGAAGATGCCCTCGACCGGGCCACGCCAGCCGAGCAGCAGCTCCCGATCGACTTCGCTCAAGTCCCGCCGTGAGGCGACGAATCGGTCCACAACGGTGGTACCGCCCGGCAGGCGGTACCGCAGGATGAATTGGTCGGTGATCCGAACCGCCGTACCCTCGTCCAGCCGCCGCTCAGGGCCCGCGGCCTCCAGCAGGAGGGGAGTCAACCACTGGTCGAAGCGAGCGCTCTGCCCGAAGGCGACCAGCTCTCCCTTCAACTCGGCACTGCGCTCGATGAGATCGGTAAGCGAGCGCTCGCAGTGATCCGCATCCCGAACGGCGATCACCATGTCCTGCTCTCCCTGCTTGCCAGTGCCGAAATGATGTGTGAGCCGCTTGACGTCAGCCGGACCAGTAGCGGCTCGGCCCTGCCCAGCGCACCCATGGCGCCACGCTAGCGGTCGTGCAGGTGCCGTCGCCGCGGGTCGCTCGAATCTCACCTGCCGGAGCGAACGCGTAGGGTCGAAGCCATGCGTCTGAGCACAGTGATCCTCCCCATCCACCGATGGAACGAGGGACAGAAGATCTGGCGGCGAGCCGAGGACCTCGGCTTCCACGCCGCCTACACCTACGACCACCTGTCCTGGCGGTCGTTCCGGGAGGAGCCGTGGTTCGGAGCGCTCCCGACCCTGACCGCCGCCGCCACGGCGACCGAGCGGATCCGCCTGGGGACGCTGGTGACCTCGCCGAACTTCCGGCACCCGGTGACCCTGGCCAAAGAGCTGATCTCTGTCGACGACATCTCCGACGGCCGTCTGACCGTGGGCATCGGGGTGGGTGGGGCCGGCTTCGACGCGACCGTGATGGGACAGGAGCCGTGGACCGCGCGGGAGCGGGCGGACCGCTTCGACGAGTTCCTGCCGCTGCTGGACAGGCTGCTGACGCAGGATGCGACGACCGAGGAGGGCCGGTTCTACTCCGCCGTCGAGGCCCGGAACATCCCCGGCTGCGTGCAGCGGCCGCGGGTCCCGTTCTACGTCGCCGCCACCGGGCCGCGCGGGTTGAAGCTCGCCGCCGAGTACGGCCAGGGCTGGGTGACCTACGGCGACCCGCGCGGCCCGGAGGACGTGCCGGTGGACCAAGCGCCCGCCGTGGTCGAGGCGCAGCTGGCCAAGCTGCGCGCCGCGTGCGAGGCGAACGGACGCGACATCGCGTCGATCAACACGGTGCTGCTGCAGGGCTCGACCGCGGAGCGGCCGCTCGCCTCGGTGGATGCGTTCGTCGACTGGGCCGGGACGTACCGGGAGCTGGGCATCGACGAACTCGTCATCCACTGGCCGGTCCCCGACTCGGTCTTCGCCAACGACCTGGACGTCTTCGAGCGCATCGCGACCGAAGGGCTGCGGCAGCTCGGCTGACACGCTGTGCGGGTCAGCGGTCGGTGTCGGTGAGGCCGGTGACCCGCATGGTGATGTTCAGCCGGCCGCGCGGCAGACCGGTGGCCGGGTCGCCGGTGCCGGCACGGACCCTGGGAACCCCGTGGTAGATGTAGCGGGAGGGCCCGCCGAAGACGAACAGGTCACCGGACTCAAGCTCGATGTCGGTGTACGGCCGGGTGCGGGTGGCGGTGTTGCCGACGCGGAACACGCAGCTGTCGCCGATGGACAGGGAGACGACCGGGTCCCCGGCCCGCTCGTCCTTGTCCTGGTGCATGCCCAGGGTGGCCCGCTCGTCGTAGAAGTTGATCAATGCGGTGTCGGGGGAGTACTCGCCCGCCGCCGCCTCGTCCCGATAGGCCGCGAGGACCGCCCGGCGGCCCAGGTCGACCATCCAGTCGGGGAACGGCGCGACCCGCTCGCCGTTCACGTCGCCGGCGGTGCGGGTGTACCGGTAGGGCTGCCAGTGCCAGCCGATGCAGACCGTCTGCACCGACATGACGCCGCCGCGCGGCAGCGCCGTGTTCCGCATCGGTACCGGGCTGCCGGCCCAGCCCCGGCAGGCCTCCACCAGCCGGCGCTGCTGCGCCAGGGTGAGCCAGCCCGGCACATGCACCGCACCGGGTGCGATCACGCTGGGCGGGCGGGGAATCAGTGCGCTCACAGGGTCACCTCACTGTCGGTGCCATTGTCCGGCGCAGGCCGAATGTTCCACGTGAAACTACAGGACGGGTGCGGACAGGACCCCGTCGGCGGTGGTGCACCCGGCCGAGCGGGGCCCGGGGGGTGCGCGAGGATGGTGGGGTGACTTCTCCCCGCCGCGCCCCTCGCCTTGTCGCCACCGACCTCGACGGAACCCTGCTGCGCAGCGACGGCACCGTATCGGCCCGCACCCGGGCCGCACTGACGCTGGCCGAGGACGCGGGCCTGTGCATCGTCTTCGTCACCGGCCGTCCGCCCCGCTGGATGGAGTCGCTGACCGAGGTCATCGGCCGGCACGGTGTCGCCATCTGCTCCAACGGCGGCGCGGTGTACGACGTGCGGCGCAAGGAGCTGGTGGAGTCCTTCCCGCTGCGGGTGGCCGACTCGCTGGCGGTGGTGCAGGCGCTGCGCGCGGAACTGCCCGGGGTGTCCTTCGCCTTCGAGTACCCCGACGGCTTCTCGCACGAGGCCGCCTACAACGCCCAGATGTACGACGCGGGCGCGGTCGAGCAGGTCGCTCCGGCCGAGCGGATCCTCAGCGGCCCGGACGCCCGCACCGTGTTCAAGATCCTGGCCAAGCACCCCACCCTGGATCCGGACGAGATGCTGCGCCGCGCCCTCGCGGTGGCCGGCGACCTGGCCGAGATCACCCGCTCCAGTCCGATGCTGGAGATCAGCGCGACCGGTGTCAGCAAGGCCTCGACCCTGGCACGCTGGTGCGCCGAGCGCGGGGTGGCCGCCGAGGAGGTGGTGGCCTTCGGCGACATGCCCAACGACCTGCGGATGCTGGCCTGGGCCGGGACCGCCTACGCGGTCGCCAACGCGCACCCGGAGGTCCTGGCCGCGACCGAGGGACGGGCCGGCGACCACGACGACGACGGTGTCGCCGCCGTCCTGGAGTCGCTGGTCGCCTCGCTGTAGCCGGACAGGCACGCCCGCCGCTACAGCAGTGCGGTCCAGAACAGGGTGGTACCGCGTCCGTCCGGGCCGGGCTCGTGCCAGGCGGTACCGCCCAGGGCCGCCGCCCGCTCGGTCAGGTTGCTCAGCCCGCTGCGGCGCCCGCCCTCCGGGATGCCCACGCCGTCGTCGGTGACCGAGAGCAGTACGGCCGGGCGGCCGGCACCGGCCTGACGCAGGGCGGCGGCGAGGTCCTCGTCCGCGCGCAGCCGCAGCTCGGCGGCGCGGCCGGCGGTCAGCCGGCCCTCGTCGTCCACATGCGCGGTGGTGTCGACCGTCACCGAGACGCTGGCGGCACGCGCATGCCTGGCCGCGTTGGAGAGCATCTCGCGCAGCGCGGCGACCAGGTGGCGGCCGGTGCTCTCGCCGACCATGGTCCCGACCGGGCCGACGAAGGCCACCGCCGGCTTGAACCCCAGCGGTCCGGCCGCCTGCGACGCCTCCCGCAGCACCCGGCTGCGCAGATCGCCGCCGTCCTCGGGGGTGTCGTCGTGCTGCAGGGCGTAGATCGTGGTGCGGACCTCCTGGATGGTGGCGTCCAGTTCGTCGACCGCCTTGCCCAGGCGCTGCTGCACCTCGGGGACCTGGGCCAGCCGGGCGGCGCTGTCCAGCATCATGCCGGTGGCAAACAGCCGCTGGATGACCAGGTCGTGCAGGTCCCGGGCGATCCGGTCGCGGTCCTGGTACACGGCGAGCCGTTGCTGGTCCTGCTGGCCCTCGGCGAGCCGGAGTGCCAGCGCCGCCTGGCCGGCGAAGGTCTCCGCGAGCTGCTGCTCGTCGGCGGTGAACGGGCTGGCACCGGCGCGGCGCCAGACGGCGACCGCGCCGAGGATACGGCCCGCGCTCTTCATCGGCAGCGCCATGCTGGGCCCGAAGACCTTGGCGATCCGGGACGCGGAGCGGGGGTCGCCGACCAGATCGTCGATGATCACGCTGTCGCCCTTGAGCAGCAACTCGGCCTGGTCGCTCGCCGGGACGTGCTCGCCGATGACGAAGTCCGCCGCCTCGCCCGAGGCGTGCGCCACCCGCAGGCCGCCGTCGCCGGTGGGCAGCAGGATCATGCCGAGGGCGGCCCCGGCCAGGTCGCGGACCTGCTCGGCGGCGATGCTGAGCGCGGTGTGGGCGTCGTCGGAGGTCAGCATCGCGGTGGTGACCTGCCCGGCACCGGCGATCCAGCGCTCCCGGCGGCGGCCCTCCTCGTACAGGCGGGCGTTCTCGATGGCGACCCCGGCCGCGGCCGCCAGCGCCTCCACGACCTGCTGGTCCTCGGCGCTGAAGGCCTGGCCTCCGCGCTTCTCGGTGACATAGAGGTTGCCGAAGGCGGCGTTGCGGACCCGGATCGGGACGCTCAGGAAGGAGCGCATCGGCGGGTGGCCGACCGGGAAGCCGGAGGACCTGGGGTCCTCCGCCAGGTCGTCGAGGCGGAGCGGCACCGGGTCATTGATCAGCGCTCCCAGCAGGCCCTTCCCGGACGGCGGCGGGCCGAGCCGCTCGGCGTCCCGGTCGCTGAGCCCGACCTGGATGAAGTCGGCGAGTGCCTTGCCGTCCGGTGCGACCACGCCCACGGCGGCGTACTCGGCCCCGGCCAGGTCGGCCGCGGCGGCGGCGATGCGGTGCAGCGTGGCATGCAGGTCCAGGCCGGAACTGACCGCGACCACGGCCTCCAGGAGTTCCCGCATCCGGTCGTTGACCGCGGCGACGGCGTGCAGCCGCTCGGACACCTCGGTCACCAGGGCGTCGAGGCCGAGGGCCCCGACCGGGGGCAGCACCGGCTCGGGCTGGTCAGTCGTGCGGGAACTCATGCTTTGAGGGTAGTTTGCGATGATTCGTCCTGGCGGCAGGCCCGGCCGGGCGGCCGCCGTCGACCCGGCCGGGCGGCAGGCACCGCGGCGCACCGGAACGGCAGGCACGGCCACGCCGGCACGGCACCCGGCCGGCCCTGCCCCTCCCGGGTCAGGCCGGCAGCAGGGCGTCCGCCTCCCGCTCGCGCGCCCACATCCGGCGCAGCGGTCCTTCCGCCTCCACCAGCTGGTCCCAGCTGCCACGCTGAACGATCCGGCCCGCGTCCAGCACCAGGATCTCGTCCACCGCGTCCAGGCCCGCCAGCCGGTGGGTGACCAGCAGCGTCGAGCGGCCGGTGGTCGCCGTGAGCAGATCCGCCGTCAGCGCGTCCGCGGTGGCCAGGTCCAGGTGCTCGGCGGGCTCGTCCAGCACCAGTACCGGGAAGTCCGCGAGCAGCGCACGGGCCAGGGCCAGCCGCTGCCGCTGGCCGCCGGAGATCCGGGCGCCGTGCTCGCCCACCATGGTGTCCAGGCCGTCCGGCAGCTCGCGGACCCAGCCGTCCAGCCTGGCCGCCGCCAGCGCCGCCCACAGCTCCGCCTCCTCGCAGGCGGGACGGGCCAGCCGCAGGTTCTCCCGCAGCGAACTGTCGAAGATGTAGCCGTCCTGGGCACAGATGCCCACCACGGTCCTGACCTCGTCCCCGTCCAGTGCGGCGGTGTCCACCCCGTTCAGGGTGACGCTGCCCGACTCGGCGTCGAGGAAGCGCAGCAACAGCTGCGCCAGGGTGGTCTTCCCGGAGCCGCTGGGGCCGACCACGGCGACCCGCCGCCCCTCGGTCAGATCGAGGTCGATCCCGTCCAGGGCCAGGGTCCGCCGCCCGGGCCAGCGCGCGGACAGCCCGCGAACCCGCAGCGGCAGCGGCCGGGCGGGCAGCGTCTGCGGCTCCACCGGCTCCCGCACCGGGTCGGGAGCGTCCACCAGCTCCAGTACCCGGACCGCCGACTGCGCACTGCGGCGCCGGACCTGCGCGGCCACCGGAAGTCCGGTGATCGCCTCGAACGCCGCCAGCGGCGTCAGCACCAGCACCGCGAGCAGCACCCCGGACAGGCTACCGTCGGCCACCGCGAGCACCCCGGCCGCCGCACAGGCGGCCGCGGTCAGACCGGTCAGCGCGACACCGAGCCCGGTGCCCACCCCGGCGCCCGCGGCGGAGCGCCGGGCCAGCGCGGTGAGCTCGGCGTCGGTCGCCCGGAGCCGGTCGAGGCAGCGCGGCAGCGCCCCACTGACCGTCAGCTCGGCCGCGCCGTCCAGCACCCCGACCACCTCGGCGGCGAGCCTGCCCCTGGCCCCCGCCTGCGCCCGCTCGGCGCGGGCCGACAGACGCACCGTCAGCATCGGCACGGCCACTCCGGCCAGCAGCAGCCCCAGCGCCAGCAGCACGCCGGCGGCGGGCAGCAGCCAGCCGACGACACCGACGGTCACCGCGCTCGCCAGGAACGCGGCGGCGGCCGGCAGCCGGAACCGCAGCACGTAGTCCTGGATCGCGTCGACGTCGCCGACCATCCGGGACAGCAGGTCGCCGCGCAGCCGGCCGCCGCCACCGTTCGGTGCGAGCCGCTCCAAGCGCTGGTAGACAGTGCTCCGTAGCGAGCCCAGCGCGCGGAACACGGCGTCATGGCTGACCAGCCGCTCGGCGTAGCGGAGCGCGCTGCGCGCGGTGCCGAAGGTGCGCACGGCGGTGACGGCCACCATCAGGTAGAGCACCGGCGGCTGCTGGGAGGCCCGATCGATCAGCCATCCCGATGTCCCCATCAGCGCGGTGGCGCTGAGCAGGGCGAGTGCGGCGAGGGTCACCGCGAGCGCGGTCCGGGTCCGCAGCCGCCGGGTCCGTGCGGCACGCCGCACCCGCCGCAGCGCCAGCCCCTCCCGGACCGGAACACCCTCCCCCACCGGGGCGCCGTCCTGGGCGGGGGCGCCGTCCCGGACGGGGGCCTCGCCGGGGTGCGGGGCGCGTTCGCCGACAGTTGCGGATGCGTGCTCAGGATCGAACGGGCCGAACGGGTCGAACGGATCCAGGGCGTTGGCACCGTCCAGGCCCTGCCGGGCCGTCGCGGCGGCCGCCACCCGGCCGGGCGCACTCTCCGGGCCGTCCGCGACGGACCGGTCGGCGACGGACCGGGCCGCCACGACAGTGGGCCCGGCCAGGGAATCGGGCCCGCCGGCGGCGCGGAGCAGGACCGGCTCGGGGTGGGCGGCGTCGTCGGAGGGCTGGACGGTCAGAGCCAGGTGCCGGGTGGCCAACGCCAGCAGTGCCGGGCGGTGGGCGGTGAGGATCACCGTCCGGCGGCCGTCGCGGGCCAGCTCGCGGATCGCGTCGACGATCGCCGTCTCGCTCTCGCCGTCGAGGTTCGCGGTGGGCTCGTCCAGCAGCACCAGCGGGCGGTCCGCGAGGAACGCTCGGGCCAGCGCCAGCCGCTGGCGCTGGCCGGCGGAGAGGCCCTGGCCGTTCTCCCCCAGCGGGCTCGCGGTGCCCAGCGGCAGCGCACTGACGAACTCCCAGGCGTGCGCCGAGCGCAGCGCGGCGACCAGCTCGGTGTCGGTGGCGTCAGGGCGGGCCAGCCGGACGTTGTCGGCCACGGTGCCGGCGAAGAGGTAGGGGTGCTGCGGCACCCAGGCGATCCGGTCGTGCCAGTCGGCGAGGTCCGCCGGCGGCCGGCCGTCGACCCGGATCGCGCCCGAGGTGGGCGCGGTGAAACCGAGCAGCAGGGAGAGCAGGGTGGTCTTGCCGGCGCCGGAGACCCCGGTGACCGCCAGGGTCTCGCCCGGTCGCACCGTCAGCGAGAGTCGCCGGACACCCGGGGCGTGGGCGACGGTCACCTGGTCCAGCTCGATGGTGGGGCGCAGTGGCGCGGTCACCGTCCCGGCCGCGGCGACCGGGGTCTCCAGTACGGCGAAGATCTGCTCCGCCGCCGCCAGCCCCTCCACGCTCGCGTGGTAGTGGGTGCCGACCTGGCGGATCGGCAGGTACGCCTCGGGCGCCAGCACCAGCACCAGCAGACCGGTGTAGAGGTCGAGGCTGCCGTCGACCAGGCGCATGCCGATCCCCACCGCGACCAGTGCGACCGAGATGGTGGAGAGCAGTTCCAGCGCGAAGGAGGAGATGAAGGCGATCCGCAGGGTCCGCATGGTCGCCCGGCGGTACTCGTCCGTGGTCCTGCGGATGGCCTCGGCCTGCGCCTTGGCCCGGCCGAAGACCTTGAGCGTGGGCAGACCGGCGACCACGTCCAGGAAGTGGTGCGACAGCCGTCCCAGGGTGCGCCACTGACGGTCCATCCGGCTCTGCGTGGCGAGTCCGATCAGCACCATGAATACCGGGACCAGCGGCAGCGTCAGCACGATGATCAGCGCGGACAGCCAGTCCGCGAACAGGATCCGGGCGATCACCGCGACCGGCACCACCACCGCGAGCGCCAGCTGCGGCAGGTAGCGGGCGAAGTAGTCGTCCAGCGCGTCGACTCCCCGGGTGGCCAGGGTGACCAGCTCGCCGCTGCGGCGCCCGGACAGCCAGCCCGGGCCCAGCGCCGTGGCCCGCCCCAGCAGCCGCGCCCGCAGCTGCGACTTGACCTGTGCGGACGCCCGGTGCGCGGCCGTCTCGGTCCCCCAGGAGACGGCCCCGCGCAGCAGCCCGACCCCGGCCAGACCGGCCAGCTGCCAGCCCAGTCCGGCCAGGCCGCGGCCGTGCTGGAAGGCCCCCACCACGACCTCGGCGACCAGCATCGCCTGCACGATCACCAGCCCGGCACCGACCACTCCGAGGAGCACCGACAGCAGCAGGAACACCTGGGTCGCGCCCGCGTACCGCACCAGCCTCGGGTCAACCGGCTTCACGACTCCGCCCCTCTGCGCTTCCTAGCACGCCGCGTCTTCAACACGCCGCTTCTTCACCACACCGACTCTTCACCACACCGACTCTTCACCACGCGCGTCCGCACCACGTCAGTGCGCCGGGATGTTCTGCACGCCGATGCGCTTCCGGAACACCCAGTAGGTCCAGGCCTGGTAGCAGAGCACCACCGGCGTCATGACCCCGGCGACCCAGGTCATCACGGTCAGCGTGTAGGGGGAGGAGGACGCGTTGACCACGGTCAGCGAGTACGCCGGATTCAGCGTCGACGGCATGACGTCCGGGAAGAGCGACAGGAACAGCATCGCCACCGCGGCGACGATGGTCAGCCCGGAGAGCATGAACGCCCAGCCCTCCCGCCCGGCCTGGTTGAACGCCAGCGCGCCGAGCAGTGCCAGCACCGCGACCACCAGCGCGCCCAGCGACCAGCCGTCGCCGGAGTCGGCCTGGGTCCAGACCAGGAAGGCCAGCGCCAGCACCGCGGCCAGCAGCCCCAGCGTGCGGGCCAGTGCCCGGGACCGGTCGCGGATGTCGCCGAGCGTCTTGAGCGCGGTGAACACCGCGCCGTGGAAGGTGAACAGCACCAGTGTGACCAGCCCGCCCAGCAGGGCGTACGGGTTGAGCAGGTCGAGCACGGTGCCCGCGTAGTCGCCCGCGGCGTTGATCTTCACCCCGTGCACGATGTTGGCGAAGGCCACGCCCCAGAGGAAGGCCGGCAGCAGCGAGGTCCAGAAGATCGCGTGCTCCCAGTTGCGCTTCCATGCCTCGTCGCTGCGCTTGGCCCGGTACTCGAAGGCGACCCCGCGGATGATCAGGCAGACCAGGATCACCAGCAGCGGCAGGTAGAAGCCGCTGAACAGGGTGGCGTACCAGGCCGGGAACGCGGCGAAGGTGGCGCCGCCGGCGGTCAGCAGCCACACCTCGTTGCCGTCCCAGACCGGCCCGATGGTGTTGATCAGCACCCGGCGCTCGCTCTCGTCCCGGGCCAGCAGCTTGGTGAGGATGCCGACGCCGAAGTCGAAGCCCTCCAGGAAGAAGTAGCCGATCCAGAGGACCGCGATCAGCACGAACCAGACGTCGTGGAGTTGCATCTGACTCTCCTCAGTACGCGAACGCGAGCGGCTTGTCGGCGTCGTCGGACCGGCCGCCGAGCGTGGGGTCCTGGTCCGGCGGGTCCTCGTCGGTGGGTCCGGCCTTCGCGTAGCTGATCAGCAGCCGGATCTCGATCACCGCGAGCACCGCGTAGAGCAGGGTGAACACGGTCAGCGAGGTGACCTGCTCGCCGATCGACACCCCGGGGGAGACCGCGTCGGCGGTGGTCATCAGGCCGTAGACGGCCCAGGGCTGACGGCCCATCTCGGTGAAGATCCAGCCCCAGGAGTTGGCGATCAGCGGGAAGCCCAGGGTCAGGATCAGCAGCCGCCACATCCACCGGCTGAGGAAGGGACCGAGCTCGCGGTTCCTGGTGAGCATCAGCAGCGGGATCTCGTCCTCACCGCGCCGGTGCTCGGGGGCGAGCCAGAACCGCTTGCGGGTGAGCCAGAAGCCGAGGGCTCCGAGGGCGAACGAGGTCATCCCGAAGCCGATCATCCAGCGGAAACCCCAGAAGGTGGTGGGGATGTTCGGCTCGTAGCTGGGCGCCTTGTCGCCGTACTTGGCCTTCTCGGCGGCCTGGACGTCGTTGATGCCGGGCACGGCGTCGTGGAAGTTGCTGGTCGCCAGGAAGGAGAGCAGGCCGGGGATGGAGATCTCTATGGTGTTCCGGCCCTCGTTGACGTTGCCGTAGGCGAAGACCGAGAAGGGCGCGGGCTTGGCGGTGTCCCAGAGGGCTTCGGCGGCGGCCATCTTCATCGGCTGCTGGCGGAACATCACCTTGCCCAGGGTGTCGCCGCTGATCGCGGTCCCGATGCCGGCGATCACCACGACGACCAGGCCCAGCCGCAGCGAGGCCCGCATCGAGCCGACCTTGACCCGGTCCCGCTCCGGCTGCTCGGTCCGGCTCTGCCGGCGCAGCTGGTAGGCCGCGATACCGACCATGAACGCGCCGCCGGTGAGGAAGGCGGCGGTCAGCGTGTGGAAGACCACGACCAGCGTGGTCTGCTGGAACAGCACCGCGCCGATGTCGGTGAGCCGGGCCCTGCCGTTGGCGCCGATGGTGTAGCCGACCGGGTGCTGCATCCAGGAGTTGGCGGCCAGGATGAAGTACGCGGACAGCACCGTGCCGATGGAGACCATCCAGATGCAGGCCAGGTGGATCCGCCTGGGCAGCCGCTCCCAGCCGAAGATCCACAGCCCGATGAAGGTGGACTCGAAGAAGAAGGCGATCAGCGCCTCCATGGCCAGTGGCGCCCCGAAGATGTCGCCGACGAACCTGGAGTAGTCGGACCAGTTCATGCCGAACTGGAACTCCTGGACGATGCCGGTGACCACGCCCATGGCGATGTTGATCAGGAAGAGCTTGCCCCAGAACTTGGTGGCCTTGAAGTACTTCGCCTTGCCGGTGCGGACCCAGGCGGTCTGCAGTCCGGCGGTGAGCGCGGACAGACTGATCGTCAGCGGGACGAAGAGGAAGTGGTAGACGGTGGTGATGCCGAACTGCCAGCGCGCCATCGTCTCGTGGGCCAGGGCCAGTTCCACGGCCGTTCCTCCTCCTCATCGGCGGTCGTCGCGCCCAGCAATGCACCTTTGGTCCCACTTGTGTGGGATGCAGCGGTCTGACACGACAGGGTTGCCCGCTTGTGAAAGTATTCACTTTCACAAAGTATTATCACCACACGGACATGAGGACTCTGACAGGGGGGTGGGGTCAACCGTCAGCACCAGGTGGGACAAGTGTGCGGGGCCGAATGGTCCGACTGGACGGTTGCCGACGGAGCCGGAAGTCACTACGTCGACTCAGGCGCAGGGGCCATCCGGCCGGGCGCCTCAGGCGCAGGGCAGCCGCACCCTGAAGACCGCGCCCGCGCCGGGAGCGGTGGTCAGCTGCACGTCGCCGTGGTGGGCCGCGGTCAGTGCGGAGACGATGGCCAGGCCGAGACCGGCACCGCCACCCTCCTGACGGCTGCGCGAGGAGTCCACCCGGTAGAACCGCTCGAAGACCCGTTCGGCCTGCTCCGGGGCCAGACCCGGCCCCTGGTCGGCGACCTCGATCACCCCGTGGCCGTCCACCGTGCCCACACCGATGCGCACCGGCGTGCCCGGCGGGGTGTGCTTGACGGCGTTACCGACCAGGTTGGTGACGACCTGCCGCAGCCGCGCCTCGTCCCCCAGCACCAGCGCCGCCCCCGGGCTGGCCGCGCCGCCGGGCCCGGTCAGGGCGACCGGGCGGGTCGGGTCCAGCGCGGTGGTGTCGTGCAGGGCGTCCGCAGCCAGGGTGCGCAGGTCCATCGGGGCCAGCTCCAGCGGGCGCTGCTCGTCCAGCCGGGCCAGCGTCAGCAGGTCCTCGACCAGGCCGCCCATCCGGACCGCCTCGCTCTCGATCCGCCCCATCACCCGCTTGACCTCGGCGTCGGTACTGAGCGCGCCCATCCGGTAGAGCTCGGCGAAGCCGCGGATGCCCGCCAGCGGGGTGCGCAGCTCGTGACTGGCGTCCGCCACGAAGCGGCGCATCCGGTCCTCGGAGGCGGCCCGCGCCGAGAAGGCCGACTCGATCTGCGCCAGCATCGAGTTCAGCGCCCCGGTCAGCCGGCCGATCTCGGTGTGCTGCGACCCCTCCGGCATCCGGTTGGACAGGGCATGCCCACTGGCGATCTCGATCGCGGTGGTCTCGATCCGCCGCAACGGCTTCAGCCCGGTCCGCACCGCGAACCAGCCGGCCAGCGCGAGCAGCAGCAGCACCCCGCCGCCGATGGCCAGAAAGCCCTCGCTGAGCTTGCTGACCGTCAGATTCGTCTCCTCCAGCGAGGCGGCGACCAGCATGTCCGTCGACTGCCCGGTGACCGTGTCGGTGACCGGCAGGACCAGCACCCGCCAGCTGCCGCCGCCGTGGTCGCTGGGTGCCGTGAACGGATGGCCGACCCGGGCCGCCACCTCCGCGTCGCTGAGTACCGGCAGTGACGGCATCGGGTCGCTGTCCAGGACCGGCTGCCGCTGCCACTCGCTGTAACTGCCGTCGGGCCGCCGGAAGGTGATCTCGAACTGGCTGGGCAGCAGCCCGCGCTGGGTCCCCCAGTGGGGCAGGGTCGGCTCGTGCCCGTCCGCCAGCCGGTGCGCCATCGGTTTCGCGAAGCCCTGCAGCTGGCTGTCCACCCGGCTGACCAGCTGGTTCCGGACGATGCCCAGCACCAGCACATCGCTGACCGCCAGACCCAGCGCGACCAGCGCCACCGCCAGCACCAGCAGCCGCCCGCGCAGCGACAGGCCGCCGCGCACGGTGTTCGCCAGCCGGCGGCGGACCTTACGCAGCAGGACGGCGAAGGACATAGCCGATCCCCCGGACGGTGTGGATCAGCTTCGGGACGCCGCCGGCCCCGGAGTCGACCTTGCGGCGCAGGTACGAGATGTACGACTCGACGATGCTCAGGTCGCCGCCGAAGTCGTAGGCCCAGACGTGGTCCAGGATCTGCATCTTGGACACCACCCGGCCGGTGTTGCTCATCAGGTACTCGAGCAGCTTGAACTCGGTGGGGGAGAGCGAGACCGCCTTGCCGTCCCTGATCACCTGGTGGCCGACCGGGTCCAGCTCCAGGTCGGCCACCACCAGCCGTCCCGAGTCGGCCGGACCGCCGGTGCGGCGCAGGATCGCCCGGATCCGGGCGATCAGCTCCTCCAGGCTGAACGGCTTGGTGACGTAGTCGTCCCCGCCCGCGGTCAGCCCGCTGATCTTGTCGTCCACGCCGTCCTTGGCGGTGAGGAAGATCACCGGGATCCGGTCCCGCTCGCCCTGCCGGGTCTGTCCGGCCGGGTCGTCCCGCAGCCGCCGGACCACGGCGAAGCCGTCCATGTCCGGCAGCATCACGTCGAGCAGCACCAGGTCGGGCCGGTTCCTGGCCACGGCGGCGACCGCCTCGGCGCCGGAGGCGGCGGAGGCGACCCGGAAGCCGGCGAACCGCAGCGACGCGGAGAGCAGCTCGCGGATGTTCGGTTCGTCGTCGACAACCAGGAGGCTGGCTTCGGCGGTGTCCATGTGCGGCCCCTGACGGCTGGGACGGTGGGGGAAGGGTGCGGGAGGCGTGCGTCCTCGGGCACCGTACGGCGGGAGTATGAGGACCGGATGAGGACCGGCTGTGAATCAGCCGCCGCTGCTGCCGGCGCCGGAGCCGGAGCCGCCACCCGTGCTGCCGCCGGTGCCACCGCCGCCACCGCCACCGAAGCCGCCTCCGAAGCTGCTGCCGCCCTCGGTGACGGTGGTCGCGGCCACGTCGCCGGAGGCGTCGGTGCTGCCGCGCACCACCACGGTCTGGCCCGGCTGCAGGTCGCCGACCGCGCCGTTCTTGGCGACGCTCACCGTGGTGGAGGAGCCGGTGGTGACCTTGACGATGTTCCCCGAGGTGTCGGTCACGTAGATGGTGCTGCCGTCGACCAGCTTCACCGTGCCGATGGTGGCGCCGCTGCCGGCGCCGCCGGTCGCCCCGCCGCCGGTCCGGCCGGTGCCGGTGCCGCCGCCCCGGGTGAAGCCGCCCGCGCGACCGGAGGCCGAGGCGGCGCTGCCGCCCGAGCCGGTCAGGGTGTTCTTCTCCACGTAGGCCCCGCCGGCGAAGGCCGCGGCGGCCACCACGCCGCCGCACAGCAGCAGCGTCAGCCACGGCAGCTTGCGGCGCGGCGGCGCGGCCAGCTCGGCGGCGATGTCCCGGGAGTCCGGCGGCTCGGCGAGGATCTCCTCGGGCGACAGCTCGGGGCCGGCCAGCAGCTCCAGCTCCTCCGTCTGCGGCTCCTCGCGCAGTCCGGGAACGAACGAGTCCTCGGTCAGCTCGCTGTGGTGTCCGGCCATCGTCGCGGCCCTCTCCTTCTCTGCCTTCAGCCGGTAGTTCGGGTCGGTCTGGTCACTCATGGCGCAGCGCCTCGATCGGCCGCAGACCGGCGGCCCGGCTGGCCGGGTAGCTGCCGAAGAACAGCCCGATGGCGACGGCGATGCCGAACGCCCCGTAGACCGACTCCGGGATCACCACCGGCTTGATGCCGACGATGGTGAAGTGCGCCCCGATCAGCGCGGCGGCCACCCCGAGCCCGCCGCCGACGAGTGACAACAGCGTCGACTCGGCCAGGAACTGGCCCAGGATCACCGACTTGGGCGCGCCGATGGCCTTGCGGATGCCGATCTCCCGGGTCCGCTCGGTGACCGTGACCAGCATGATGTTGGTGATGCCGATCCCGCCGACCAGCAGCGAGATCGCGGCCACCGCACCGAGCAGCACGGTGAAGGTCTGGTTGGTGGAGGTGCGGGTGCTCAGCAGCTGCGTCTGGCTGGAGACCCGGAAGTCCACCGCGGTCGGGCTGGTGATGCCGTGCTGGCCCATCAGGATCGTGGTGATCTCGCTCTGGGCGTTGGTGGTGGCGTCCGCCGAGTTGGCCTCGACCAGGATCTGGTTCAGCGAACCGAAGCCGGTGAAGGCGTTCTGCACGGTCGGCAGCGGCGCGATGATGGTGTCGTCCGGGTCCTGGAAGCCGGTGCCGGAACCCTTGCTGGCCAGCTCGCCGACGATGGTGAACGGGGTGCCGCCGATGGTGACGACCTTGCCGATCGGACTGTCGGTGCCGAACAGGTCGGTGGCCGTGGTGGTGCCGATGACGGCGACCTTGCGGGAGTTCAGCACGTCGTCGTCGCTGAAGTAGTCACCCGAGGTGACCTTGCTGTTGGAGGCCTCGAAGTAGGCCGGGTAGGTGCCGACGATCGAGCTGACGGTGTGCGAGGTGCCCTGGTAGAGCGCCGTCTGCGAGGTGGTGACCTCGGGCGCGACGCCCTTGATGTCCGGGGCCTGGGTCGGGTCGGCCAGCGCACGGGCGTCCGCGACGGTCAGCGGCTTGGTGCTGGTCGCGGTCGAGGTGCTGGAGCCGGCCCCGGAGCTGACGGTGAGGGCGTTGGTGCCCAGCGCGGAGATCGCGTCCTTCACCGCCTGCGAGGAGCCGTTGCCGACCGCGAGCAGCAGGATCACCGCGGCCACGCCGATCAGGATGCCCAGCATGGTCAGCCCGGAGCGGACCTTGTTGGCGGCGAGGCCGCCGAAGGCGAAGCGCAGGGTCTGGAACGGGTTCACCGCGCCGCTCCGATCTGGTTGGCCTTGACGGCGTGCAGGTGCAGGGTGTGCGAGGCGAAGTCGTCCGGGTCGAGCAGCGCGGGCGGCGGACCGTCCACCGGAGCCTGCCGGACGTCCTCGTAGATCTGGCCGTCGACCAGCCGGATCACCCGCTTGGCGTGCCGGGCCACCTCGTCCTCGTGGGTGATCAGGACGACGGTGCGGCCGGCCGCGTTGAGGCGGTCCACGATGGCCAGCACGTCGTCGGTGCTGCGGCTGTCGAGGTTTCCGGTCGGCTCGTCGGCGAGCAGCATCGCCGGGGCGGTGACCAGCGCACGAGCCACGGCGACGCGCTGCTGCTGGCCGCCGGAGAGCTCGTTGGGCCGGTGGTCGGCCCGGTCGGCGAGGCCGACCAGGGTCAGCGCCGCCATCGCCCGGCGGCGCCGCTCGGCCGCCTTCACACCCGCGTAGGCGAGCGGCAGCTCCACCTGGGCGACCGCGGTGGTCCGCGGCACCAGGTTGAAGGACTGGAAGATGAAGCCGATCTTGCGGTTCCGGACCAGCGAGAGCTGGTGCTCGTCCAGGCCGCCGACGTCGATGCCGTCCAGCAGATAGCGGCCGGAGGTCGGCGCGTCCAGGCAGCCCAGGATGTTCATCAGCGTGGACTTGCCGGAGCCGGAGCTGCCCATCACCGCCACGAAGTCGCCCTGGTGGATCGTCAGGTCGACGCCCTGCTCCCGGCCCTGGGCGTCGAAGGGACCGCTCAGGGCGTGCACCGCGGCGTCGCCGTGCCCGTAGGTCTTGACCAGGCGGTGCACCGCGAGGACCGGGATCGGACCGCTCGGCCGCTGGTCGGCGGGCGGCGGCACACTCCGACGGGAGCGAAGCCTCATCCCTTCGCACCCCCGCCGCCGCCACCGAAGCCGCCGGCGCCGGCGCCGCCGCCACCGGTACGGGTCCGTCCGCCGCCGCCGGGGAAGCCGCCGCCGGGGAACCCGCCGCTGCCGCTGCTGGAGACCACCGTGAGCTGGACCTTCTCGCCGGCCGTCACACCGTCGGTGATCTGGACCTCGGTGTCGCCCTGGACGCCCACCGTGACGCTCTGCCGCCTGGTGCTGCCGTCCGGCAGCACCAGGGTCACGCTGCTGGACGACCCGGTGCCGGTGATCGCGGCGGTCGGCACGTAGAGCGCGTTGGACGCCTCGCCGGTGACCACCTGGACGCTGGTGCTGAGGCCGGTCCGCAGGGTCGAGGTGTCGCTGGTGATCGACAGCACCGCGGCGTACTGCACCGCGCTGCTGGAGCTGCCGCTGCCGGAGCTGCTGACCGGCAGCGAGCTGATGGAGAGCAGCTTGGCGTTCAGCACCGTGCTGGTCTGCGCGTTCAGGGTGACCGTCGCGGCCTGGCCGGCCTGCAGCTTCAGCGCGTCGGCCTCGGAGAAGTCCGCGGTCACCTCCATCCCGGTCGGGTTGGTGATCACCACGAAGCCGGTGGGGACGGTGCTGGACGCGGAGGAGCTGCTGCTGGAGCCGCTGCCCGAAGCCGAGCCGCTGCCCGAGCCGCCACCGGATCCGGAGACGGTCTGGCCGACCTTCCCGGCCACCGAGGCGACGGTGCCGCTGACCGGGGCCTTCAGCACGGTGCCGTCCACGGCCCGCTGGGCGGTGGCGACCGCGTTCTGCGCCGAGGTGACCTGCTGCTCGGCGGAGGCCAGCTGGGCCGGGTTGACCGTGGGCGTGGCGCTCGGGGTGGCGGCGGCCTGGACGTAGTCGGCGGGCTGGGCGATGGTGGCGGCCTGGGTACCGTCGGCCGGCTGGGCGACCCGCGGGTGGCGGGACGGGCTGGCCCCGGGCGACGGGGTCGTCCCGGTCGGTGCGGTGGTGGGCTGGGTGGTCGGCTTCCCGGAGGGCTGGCTGCGCGTTGTCGAGGACGCCGCCGGAACGGTGCCACCGGTGCTGCCGCCGCCACTGGTGCCGCCGCCGGAGCCACCGCTGCCGCCGTTGCCACTGCCGGAGTTGCCACCGCCGGAGGACGAGCTCTGCCCGCTCTCCACGTTCGTCAGGTTGGCCTGGGCTGCGGTCAGCGAAGCCTGGGCCGCCGTCAGCGTCTCGTTCGCCGTGGTCGGGTCGACCTTCGCCAGCACCTGGCCGGCCGTCACCTTCTGCCCCGGCGAGACGTCGACCTCGGTGAGCGTGCCGCCGGTGGTGAAGCCGGCACCCGCGTCCGAGGGGGAGAACAGCGAGCCGGAGCCGGACACCGTCGCCAGCACCGTCCCCTGCGCGACGGTCGCGGTCCGCGCCGTGGTCGGGGAACCGCTGCTGCCGTTGTCACTGACCGTCGCGTACGCGACTCCCGCACCGGAGAGCAGCACCAGGCCGAGCACGGAGTTCAACAGGACGGCCCTGCGCCGTCGTGGGAGCGCCTTCATGGAGCACACACTGACCCCGCCCCCCTGCCGATCACTGCGAGAAAACCTCGGGTTCGCTGGGAGTCGATCATCCCGTTCCGGCGGACAAATAAGGACATTGTTCGCCAATCGCCGCTCGCGGGCGTGATTCGCACGGATCGGCGACCGAGGAGTCCCAGCGAGTTCCCAGGTATCCCCCAGGGACCCTCCATCCCTGTGCGCTTCCGTCTACACCTATGACCACCCGACGCTCACGCGGCCTCGCTGCGGCCGGACTGCTCAGCCTCGGCGCGCTGCTGCTGTCCTCCTGCTCCTCCGCGCCCGCCGCCACGACCACCGCCCAGGCCCCGGCCTCCGCGTCGTCCTCGGGCAACGCCCAGATGCAGGCCTACCGGCAGTGCCTCAGCCAGCACGGAGTCACCCTGCCGACCGGCCGCCCCAGCGGACACCGCAGTGGCGCCCCGGGCAACGGCACCCCCGGCGCCCGCCCCAGCGGCGGTTACGGCGGCGGCTACGGCGGCGGGGGCTTCGGCGGCGCCTCGGCGGATCCGGCCACCCAGGCCGCGATGCAGGCCTGCGCCTCGCTGCGGCCCAAGGGCGGCTTCGGCGGCGGCCGCGGCGGCGGCAACCTCAACAGCACGGCCATGGCCGCCTTCTCCAGCTGCATGAAGGACCACGGCATCACCCTGCCGGCCACCGGCGGCCTGCGTGCGCTGAACACCACCGACCCCAAGACCGCCGCGGCCTACGCCATCTGCAAGGCCCTGCTCCCCACCCGCTCCCCCGCCCCCGCCGCCAGCCCCACCGCATAGCGGCAGGGCACGGCAGACCCGGCGGCTGCGCCGGAACGCGGAAGGGCCTCGCACCACCCCAGGTGGTGCGAGGCCCTTCGCGCGTCGCCGCGGGCGCCGGTCGGCGCCCCGCGTGCGTCGCTCCGGTCAGAGCTCCTTGCGGAAGCGCTCGGCCACCGCCAGGAACAGATCGTTGCCCTCGGTCTCGCCGATGGTCACCCGGACGCCCTCGCCCGCGAACGGCCGCACCACGACGCCGGCCGCGTCGCAGGCCGCCGCGAAGTCCATGGTCCGCTCGCCCAGCCGCAGCCAGACGAAGTTGGCCTGCGAGGCCGGCAGCTCCCAGCCCTGGCCGGCCAGCGCGGCCTCCACCCGGTCCCGCTCGGCGACCAGCGCGGCCACCCGCTCCAGCAGCGCGTCCTCCGAGCGCAGCGAGACCACCGCGGCGTCCTGGGCCAGCTGGCTGACGCCGAAGGGCACCGCGGTCTGCCGCAGCGCGGTGGCCACCGGCTCGTGCGCCACCGCGAAGCCGACCCGGAGCCCGGCCAGTCCGTACGCCTTGGAGAAGGTGCGCAGCACGCACACGTTCGGGCGGTCCCGGTAGAGCTCGACGCCGTCCGGCACCTCCGCGTCGCGGACGAACTCGCGGTAGGCCTCGTCCAGCACCACCAGGACATCGGCGGGCACGGCGTCCAGGAAACGCTCCAGCTCGGCGCGGCGGACCACCGTGCCGGTCGGGTTGTTCGGGTTGCAGACGAAGATCAGCCGGGTCCGCTCGGTGACCGCCGCCAGCATCGCGTCCAGGTCGTGCACGTCGCCGTCGGTCAGCGGGACCCGTACCGAGGTCGCCCCGTTCACCTGGGTGATGATCGGGTACGCCTCGAACGAGCGCCAGGCGTAGATCACCTCGTCGCCGGGCCCGGCCGTGGCCTGGATCAGCGACTGGGCGACGCCGACCGAGCCGGTGCCGGTGGCGATGTGCGCCTCGGGCACCCCGAAGCGCTGGGCCAGCTCGGCGATCAGCGCGACCGTGCCCATGTCCGGGTAGCGGTTGAACGAACCGGCCGCGGCCACGGCGGCGTCCAGCACCCCGGGAAGCGGCGGGTAGGGGTTCTCGTTGGACGAGAGCTTGAATGCCGGCCCGCCGTCGGCGCCCTGCGCCGGCTTGCCGGGCTTGTACGCGGGGATGCCGCGGAGTGCCTCGCGCAGGCGCGGGCCCTGCTGCTGCCGTGGGGTCTCGCTCACCGTGGTCGTCCTTCACTTCGCGTAGAGCTCGGTCGAGATCACCATACGAGCCGATCGGCCATATCTCACCCGTGCGAGTGACATGTTCCACCCGTGTGCAGGGAGTGCTTCTTTGGCTACACCACCGGTGCGTGGACGAAACGCAGGCAATCGGCATCAACTGGGCGGCACAGTAAGGGCAAACGAGATAAATGTTCATGGAGAAACGTATCTGCGGAGCTACCACCCAGACCCTGACCTACTGTCGGCATTGAGCCATACGATCGGTGCCGACATGACAGCAGCAGCAGCCAACCAGAGCGGCCGGCGCCCCACCCAGGCACGGCGCATGGAGCGTGCGGGCATCAGGGACGTCGCCGCAGCAGCGGGGGTGTCCATCACCACCGTGTCCGACGCGCTCAACGGCAAGGGCCGCCTCCCCGACGAGACCCGCAGCAAGGTCAGGGAGGTCGCCGAACGCCTCGGGTACCGCCCGTCCGCCGCCGCGCGCACCCTGCGCACCGGGCGCTCCGGCCTGATCGGCCTCACGGTCACCACCTACGGCCAGGAACCTTTCACCTTCACCGAGTTCGCCTACTTCGCGGAGATGGCCCGGGCCGCGACCTCCGCCGCGCTGACCCGCGGCTACGCCCTGGTGGTACTGCCGGCCACCTCCCGCCACGACGTCTGGGGCAATGTCGCCCTGGACGGCACCGTGGTGATCGACCCGTCCGACCACGACCCGATGGTCGCCGAGCTCTACCGGCAGGGCCTGCCGGTGGTCAGCGACGGAAAGCCGGGCAACTGCCCGGTCACCGCCTGGGTCGACAACGACCACGCCGCCGCCGTGATGGGGATCCTGGACCATCTGGCCGAGGCCGGGGCCCGCCGGATCGGCCTGCTCACCGGCACCAGCACCGACACCTACACCCGGCTCAGCACCGAGGCCTACCTCGGCTGGTGCCACCGGGTCGGCCAGGAACCGCTGTACGAGGCCTATCCGGCCCACGACCCCTGCGCCGGCGCGGTGGCCGCCGACCGGCTGCTCGCCCGCCCGGACCGGCCCGACGCCGTGTACGGGCTGTTCGATCCCAACGGGACCGACCTGCTCGCCGCCGCCCGTCGCTACGGGCTGCGCGTCCCGGAGGAACTGCTGCTGGTCTGCTGCAGCGAGAGCGACGTCTACTCGACCACCGAGCCGCCGATCACCACGCTGTCGCTGAAGCCCCAGCGGATCGGCACCACCGTGGTGAACCTGCTGATCGACGCCATCGAGGGGACCGGCACCGCCGTCGGCGGCGACCACCCGACCGGGCAGCTGATGCCCACCGAGCTGATCGTGCGGCGGTCCTCCCAGCGCCGCCCGCCGCGCACCACGGTCAGCCCGCCGCGCGACCCCGGCGAGGACTGACCCTGCCGGAGCACCTGTCGAGCACCATCTGAGCACCTAGGGAAACCCACCCAAACCACCACGATCCAGCCGCCCAGAGGCCCGCCCCAGCGGATTGATCCGCCCCAGGTGCCCACGCCGCGAAGAGCATCTTCCTATGATGGGCGAATGACAGGTGGACCCTTGTACGCCCGGCCTGACCTGCCGGACCCAGGCCCCGGTACGCCTGAGGACCCCCACGGGGCGATCATCCAGGACGACGGGTCCACTTCGTACGACTTCTTCGCCCCGCCGCCGCGCGCCACGGGGGCCGCTGCGGCCGTCCCCACAGCCGTCCCCACGGCGGCACCCGGAGCGGCGGTCTTCGGCCATGCCGGGCCGCCGCCCGCACCTGCCGTTCCGCCCGCGCCGGCCGCGCCGCTGGGCGGTCCGCCGGCAGCGCCCGGGAGTCCGAACCGCTTTCCCGACCCCTACCCGCACGGAGCGGCTCCGGCCGGTCCGCCGAGCCGGGCGGCCGGCCCCCCGGCCGCCCGCCCGCACACCCCCCCGGACCCCCGGCCGACCGGCCATGAGGCCGGGGCCGACCAGGACGACAGCCCGCTCTTCGTCGTCGGCGACGTCCACGGCTACCTGCAGGAACTGCTGGACGGCCTGCACACCGAGGGCATCATCGACGCCGAGGGCCGCTGGTGCGCCGGCCGGGCCCGGATCTGGTTCCTCGGCGACTTCACCGACCGGGGCCCGGACGGCATCGGCGTGATCGACCTGGTGATGCGGCTGGCCGCCGAGGCCGCCGCGTCGGGCGGCTACTGCCGGGCGCTGATGGGCAATCATGAACTGCTGCTGCTCGGCGCGGACCGCTTCGGCGACGAGTCGGTCCAGTCCAGCGCCGGCACCGCCTCCTTCCTCGCGGCCTGGCGGCTGAACGGCGGCCAGCCCTCCGACATGGAGCGGCTGGAGGACCACCATGTCGCCTGGCTCAGCCGGCTGCCGGCCATGGCCATCGAGGACGGTCATCTCCTGATCCACTCCGACACCACCGCCTACCTGGAGTACGGCGACTCGGTGGACGCGGTCAACGACGCGATCCACGGGGTGCTGCAGCGCGGCGAGGGCGACGAGTGGTGGGACTGCTTCCGCCGGATGACCAAGCGCTTCGCCTTCCGCGGCGACAGCGGCCCGGTCGCCGCGCACGAACTCCTCGACGCCTACGGCGGCCACCGCGTGGTGCACGGGCACAGCCCCATCCCGTACCTGCTCGGCGAGACCGGGACCGAGGACGGCCGCCCGGCCCACCAGGTCAGCGGCCCGCACGTGTACGCGGACGAGCTGGCCGTGGCGATGGACGGCGGCGTCACCCTCGAAGGCGAGGGCCGACTGCTGATCGCCCGGCTGCCGCTGGCCTGACCCGACGTCATCATCGCCGCTGGCATGTGCCGGAGGCACCAGGGGCCCCAAAGCACGCAGAAACCACAGAAAACCGAAAACCGACTGTCACCGCGTCAGAGCCGACCCCTACCATCGAGATATCCGCCAAGGCCCGCGACCCGACGCACTCCGTCCACCCCGAGCACGGGCCGGCCACGGAGCAGACGGGGGATGTATAGGTGGAAACCATGGACAGCGCTCCTTACCTGCACGCCGAGGACAAGCTCGACTACGAACGCATCGTGGAGGAGCTGCTCCACAACGAGCAGGTCCGCGCCGCCCTGCGCCGCACGCCCGGCGGCCTCAACGCCGAGCAGCTGCACACCCGGGCGATGACCGACCTGGCCAGCGTCTCCGCCGTGGCCGCCTCGGAGTACACCTACTTCGTGGAGCTGCGCGAACAGGCCCGCCGCAGTATGCCGGTCCCCGACTGGGAACGCGTGGGCGGCGACGACCCGGCTCAGTGGCAGGGGCCCGACAACCCGCTGGCCGCAGCCGAACGCGCCGGCTGGGTGCCGCTGATCGCGGTGCTGCTGCCGATCCTGTCCGGCCTCAGCGCCCTGGTCCTGCTGCTCCTCGGCTACAGCTTCCGCGCCGACGGGATGTCGCTGGGACAGCAGCTGGTCACCGCCGGGCTGGTCGCCGCCGTGGTCTGCGCGGCCTCCATCGCCGCGGACATCATCGGACTGCTGCTCACCGCCGCCCGGGACGCCTCGACACCGCCCGAGGGCCGCAACCCCGAGCTCTACGCGGAGCTCGCCACAGCCAGGGAGACCTGGCACAGCGCGCTCCGCGACCGCGCGCTGCTGCCCTACCTGCTGGCCCAGTTGGGTACCACGCCGCGTGCGTCGGCGCCCAGGCCGACGGGGGTGAGCCTGGTCCGGCAGCGGCCCCGGCTGGGCTTCACCAGCCCGGGGTTCACCAGCCCGGGCGCGGAACGGATCACCAACGACAAGGGGCAGGACACCGAACCGGACGAGGAGGGCGAACCGCACTTCAGCAGCCCGGGCTTCACCAGCCCGGGGCCGGAGCGGATCACCGACGAGCGCGGCGAGGAGGTGAAGCCCACCGAGGAGAGTGAGCCCCAGTTCACCAGTCCGGGCTTCACCAGCCCGGGCTACGACTCGCCGGGCCCGATCGAACCCCGGACCGGCGCCGGCCGCAACGGCACCGCGACGGTACCGACCCGGCGCTCCCGCTTCCTCCCCAACTCCGACGACCCGGACGCCGAGGAGACCTGACCCCGAAGCCGCGGAGCCGGCAGCGGGCCGGGCCCGCGACGGCGCCGGGCCCGCCCGACGTACCGCCGTCGCGGGCCCGGCGGTACGTCAGACGGCGCGTCAGGCGGTGCGCGCCGCCGTCAGCTCCGCCGCGACCAGCTCCGCGATCTGCACCGCGTTCAGCGCCGCGCCCTTGCGCAGGTTGTCGTTGGAGACGAAGAGCGACAGCCCGTGCTCCACGGTCTCGTCGGCGCGGATCCGGCCGACGTAGGACGGGTCCTGGCCGGCCGCCTGCAGCGGGGTCGGGATCTCGGACAGCTCGACACCGGGCGCGTCCGCGAGCAGCTCGCGGGCCCGCTCGGGGCTGACCGGCCGTGCGAAACGGGCGTTGATCTGCAGCGAGTGGCCGCTGAACACGGGCACCCGGACGCAGGTGCCGGAGACCTTCAGCTCCGGGATCTCCAGGATCTTCCGGCTCTCGTTGCGGAGCTTCTGCTCCTCGTCGGTCTCGTTGCGGCCGTCGTCGACGATGGACCCCGCGAGCGGCAGCACGTTGAACGCGATCGGCGCCACGTACTGCTGCGGCTCGGGGAACTCGACCGCGGCACCGTCGTGGGTGAGCGCCGAGGCCTTGGCGCCGACGGCGTCGACCTGGCCCTGCAGCTCGGCGACCCCGTTCAGGCCGCTCCCGGACACCGCCTGGTAGGTGGCCACCACCAGGGCCACCAGCCCGGCCTCCTCGTGCAGCGGGCGCAGCACCGGCATGGCCGCCATGGTGGTGCAGTTCGGGTTGGCGATGATGCCGCGCGGGCGGTCGGCGATCGCGTGCGGGTTCACCTCGGAGACGACCAGCGGCACCTGCGGGTCCATCCGCCAGCCGGAGGAGTTGTCGATCACCACGGCCCCGGCGGCGGCGACCTTGGACGCCAGCGCCAGCGAGGCCGTCTTACCGGCCGAGAAGAGCACGATGTCCAGGCCGGAGTAGTCGGCCGTGTCGGCGTCCTCGACCGTGACCACGCCGTCCTTCCACGGCAGCTCCCGACCGGCGGAGCGGGCCGAGGCGAACAGCCGCAGCTCCGTCACCGGGAAGTCCCGCTCGTCGAGAATCCGGCGCATGACGCCGCCGACCTGACCCGTGGCACCCACAATTCCAATCTTCATGCCCCCAGAGTAGGCGGCCCCACCCCTTCCTTCGCCCGAATATCCGCTGGTCGGACACCCGCCCGCAGAGCCGGTCCGCAAGACCTTCGCCGTCCGCACAGACTCTCGGGAAATCCTTCGGAAGGCGTAACCGTACGACGATCGGATCGTTGCCCAGAGTGCGCACGAGCACTTTGGGTGAGATGACGCGGCGAGTGGTGACTGTGAGAGTTGGCCGATTCGGTTCGGCCCATGGGATGAGTGGACGACGGCGACTCGTGCCCTTGACCGTCCGGGTGGGACGGCGCTGAGCCCCGGCCTGGGGGCACCCCAGTCATTTCCCCGACTCAAGCGAAAGGGGAGGCACACCCATGCCACCCGAGATCGCCCTGCTGGAGTCGCGCGCCCTGCGCGACAGCGTCAGCACCCGCACCGAGGCCCTCGACAAGGTCAAGGTCCTCGTCATGCTCCCGGACGACCTGCACGTCACCACGAAGATGGTCGCCGACTACTTCGAGGTGACCGAGAACACGATCTACTGCCTCTGCACCGACCACCGCGACGAGTTGAACTCCAACGGATACCGCGTGCTCACCGGTCAGGAACTGACTGTCTTCAAGACAGTCTGTGGGATCCGGTCGTCGAGGAGCAGGTCAGCGGCCCTATTCCCGCGCCGAGCCGTCCTCAACGTCGCGATGCTGCTGCGCGACAGCGAGGTCGCCCGCAGGGTCCGCGGCTACCTCCTCGACGCCGAGGCGTCGCGGCGCGAGCCCGCGTTCCCGCCCCCTCCGCCGGTGCAGCGGAGGCTCGGACCGGGGCCGTGCTGGGACGAGTACGAGTACCTCCGGACCCACCCGGAGGCGCCCGTCCCCGAGCAGTACTTCTGGTCCGGGCCCGACCCTGACCAGGGACGATGGATGGACTGGTCCGCCTGGGCCGAGTCCGTCGACCAGCGGCTGCACGCCAACAGCCGGATCATCGGCGCGATGAGCGAGCAGCTCTGCGGCGTCAGCGAGGACGTCCGCGAGCTGCGTGGCGACATGTCGGCCATGCGCTCGGACATGTCCGAGCTGCGCCAGGGCATGGCCCAACTGCTCCCGGGCTTCGGCCTCGGGAGGATCCCGGCCCAGCGCCGCCGCAAGCGCCACTGAGTCGGTTGTCCACAGGCCCTGTCCACACTGAAGGGCCTGTGGACAACCACCGGCAAGTCCCACGACAGCGCCCGGGGCTCCCCTCCAGCCCCGGGCGCTGTTCGTTACCTGCCGCCGGTCAGTTGGCCAGGGGCAGGTAGACCCGGTTGCCCTGGGCGGCGAACTCCTCGGACTTGGCCTTCATCCCCGCCTCGGGGTCGAGCTCCGCGCCGAACTCGTCGCGGATGTTCTGTGAGATCTTCATGCTGCAGAATTTCGGGCCGCACATGGAGCAGAAGTGCGCGGTCTTGGCCGGCTCGGCCGGGAGGGTCTCGTCGTGGAAGTCGCGGGCCGTCTCCGGGTCGAGGGCCAGGTTGAACTGGTCCTCCCAGCGGAACTCGAAGCGGGCGTCGGACAGCGCGTCGTCCCAGTCCTGGGCGCTGGGATGGCCCTTGGCGAGGTCGGCCGCGTGGGCGGCGATCTTGTAGGTGATCACGCCGGTCTTGACGTCGTCGCGGTTGGGCAGGCCCAGGTGCTCCTTGGGGGTGACGTAGCAGAGCATCGCCGTCCCCCACCAGGCGATCATCGCGGCGCCGATGCCCGAGGTGATGTGGTCGTAGCCGGGGGCGACGTCCGTGGTCAGCGGGCCGAGGGTGTAGAACGGGGCCTCGTCGCAGATCTCCTTCTGCAGGTCCATGTTCTCCTTGATCTTGTGCATCGGGACGTGTCCCGGGCCCTCGATCATCACCTGGACGTCCCGGGACCGGGCGATCCGGCCCAGCTCGCCGAGCGTGGTCAGCTCCGCGAACTGCGCCTCGTCGTTGGCGTCCGCGATGGAGCCCGGGCGCAGCCCGTCGCCCAGCGAGTACGTCACGTCGTAGCCGCGCAGGATGTCGCAGAGTTCCTCGAAGTTGGTGTAGAGGAAGTTCTCCTGATGGTGTGCCAGACACCATGCCGCCATGATCGAGCCGCCGCGCGAGACGATTCCGGTCTTCCGCCGGGCCGTCATCGGGACGTAGCGGAGCAGCACGCCCGCGTGCACGGTCATGTAGTCGACGCCCTGCTCGCACTGCTCGATGACGGTGTCGCGGTAGACCTCCCAGGAGAGCTCCTCAGCCCTGCCGTCCACCTTCTCCAGGGCCTGGTAGAGCGGCACGGTGCCGATCGGGACCGGGGAGTTGCGCAGGATCCACTCGCGGGTGGTGTGGATGTTGCGGCCGGTGGAGAGGTCCATGACGGTGTCGGCACCCCAGCGGGTGGCCCAGGACATCTTCTCCACCTCCTCCTCGATCGAGGAGGTGACCGCCGAGTTGCCGATGTTGGCGTTGATCTTCACCAGGAAGCGGCTGCCGATCAGCATCGGCTCGGCCTCCGGGTGGTTCACGTTCACCGGGAGCACGGCCCGGCCCGCCGCGATCTCCGCGCGAACGGTCTCCGGGTCCATCCCCTCCCGCAGCGCCGCGAACTCCATTTCCGCGGTGACGGTCCCGCGCCGCGCGTACGCGAGCTGGGTCACCGCCGCACCGTCGCGGCCCCGGCGGGGGCGACGCGGGCGGCCGGGGAAGACGGCGTCGAGGTTGGCCAGTCCGCCGCGCGGTGAGGTGTGCTTGAGACCGTCGTCCTCGGGGCGGGCCTCGCGGCCGTGGTACTCCTCGATGTCGCCGCGTTGACTGATCCAGCTGTCCCGCAGCGGCGGGAGGCCGCGTCGGACGTCGGCCTCGTACGCCGGATCGGTGTACGGGCCGGAGGTGTCGTACAGCGGGACCGTGCGGCCGTTGCTCAGCTGCACCTCGCGGTACGGGACGCGCAGGTCGGGGCGGGAGCCCGTGCGGTACGCCTTGCGCCAGGCCGGGGTCGGGTACCCGGTGCCGGTGCTGGAGGCAGAGTTCTGCTGTGCGTCGTGCTTGGTCATGAGACCCACTTCTCCCTACGCCGGCATTACCCGGTCAGGTTCGTGCGGTCGGCGCAAGCAGCTGCCGTACAACTCCGTGTACGGCGGTCAGCGCCCTCTCAGCCCGGTGCTCCGAGCTCCCGCGTCTGCAATCGAGATGTCGACACCGTAGCGACCCCGGGCCGCCCTTGGCCAGTGGGGCTTCTCAGCCACCGGACAGGCCGGTCCGGTACGGTTCACTGCGCGCGTACCGGAAGGACCCCCCTCCCGTGGCTGAGACCAGCACCCCCCACTCGGACCAGCACCACGGTCATGGCCACAGCCACGACCACGGTCCGGCGACCCCGGCCTCCCGGCGGCTGCGCCGGATCATCGCGGCCGTGCTGGTGCCCTTCGCCGTCGCCGTGGTGGCCGGAATGGCGCTGCTGTGGCCGGGCCCGCTGCCCGCGCACGCCTCCACCGGGATCGGCTTCGACCAGCCGACGGCGAGCGGCACGGTCACCGCGACGAAGTCCGCGCCCTGCGACGCCGGCGGCACCGCGACCGGCACCGCCGCCCAGAACGCCTGCACCCTGGTGACCGTGCAGGTCACCAGCGGCAAGGACAGCGGAAGGACTGTCACCCAGACGCTCACCCCGGACCAGACGGCGGTCTACAGCGCGGGTGAGAAGGTCATCCTGGACTACTCGCCGAACGCGCCCCCCGAGCTGCAGTACTCCATCGGCGACGCCGACCGCACCCTGCCGCTGGAGATCCTCGCGGCAGTCTTCGCCGTCGCCGTGGTGCTGGTCGGCCGGCTGCGCGGGCTGGCCGCGCTGGTCGCCCTGGCGATCAGTTTCGCGGTGCTGTCGCTGTTCGTGCTGCCGGCCATCCTCAAGGGTGAGGACCCGCTGACGGTGGCCTGCGTCGGCGGCGGCGCGATCATGCTGCTGGCGCTCTACCTCTGCCACGGGCTGTCCGCCCGCACCTCGGTGGCGGTGATCGGCACGCTGGCCTCGCTGGCGCTGATCGGCGTCCTCGGCGAGGTCTTCATCGGGCTCACCCATCTGACCGGCAACACCTCCGACGAAACCGCGCTGGTCCACTCGCTCTACGCCGGGATCAAACTCCCCGGCCTGCTGCTGGCCGGTGTGATCATCGGCTCGCTCGGAGTGCTCAACGACGTGACGGTCACCCAGGCCTCCTCGGTCTGGGAGCTGCGCGCCGCCGACCCCACCATGGGTGCCCGGGCGCTGTACCGGGCCGGCATCAGGATCGGCCGGGACCACATCGCCTCGACGGTCAACACCCTGGTGATGGCCTACGCGGGCGCGGCACTGCCGTTGATGCTGCTCTTCTCGATCTCCAACAAGGGCGTGTGGACCGTCGCCACCAGCGAGATCGTCGCCGAGGAGGTGGTGCGCACCCTGGTCGGCAGCATCGGCCTGATCGCCTCGGTGCCGCTGACCACGGCCCTGGCCGCGCTGGTCGCCGCGAGGGACGGCCGGAAGCCCGGCCCAGGCGGCGACGCCGTCCCCCCGCAACGCCGCCGTCACCGCCGCTGACCCCGGCGATCAGCGGCTGCGCGGTCCTCAGCTTCGCGCCAGCACCACGTCGTCGGCGCCGTACACGACGATGGTGACGTCGTTCCGCAGCAGTTGCGGGGGTGTCCGCAGGTCGGGCGGGCCCCAGCCGAAGCCGATGGCATAGCCCTGGTTTCCGCTCAGGGTCGCGACCCGCAGCTCGTAGGTCTTCCCGGTCGAGCCCACCGTCGCGGTCATCCGTACCGGCCTGCCGCTGCCGATGTAGAGCGGGCGGTACAGCGTCCCGGTCGTGTCCCCGGTCTTCTGCAGACTGACCGAACCCTGCTGCTGATTCCCGTCCACCACGCTCTTGCAGCTGCCGTAGGCACCGTGCTGGTCCCCGTCGCACACGCCGGTAGCCGTCAACTGCGACCACAGGCCATGGCCGTAGTCCAGCCGCTGCCCCGGCCTCAGTACGATCACCGGCAGCACGGCCCCAGTCGGCGTGGGCGTGGGCGTGGGAGTCGCGCGGTGCGCCGGCGCCGATGCCGCCGGCGCCACCCGTACAGGTCCGGCGCCCCGCGCCCCGGTCAGCACCGACCCGCCGAAGGCCGCCACGGCCAGCAGCGGCAGCCCGACCCCCAGCGCCACCATGGCCCTGCGCCGCCTGCGCTGTCGCTGGATCCGCAGCCGCAGCGGACCGGTCTGCGCGGACCAGTCGGACGGCGCGACCGCCGCCGCCGTGTGCTGCAGCGCGCGCCTCAGCACGCCCTCACCGTCGGCACCGCCACCGTCATCGCCCCCGCCGTCCCGGTCGTGCGCGCCGTTCACGTCGCGCACGCCGTCTCCGTATCCGGCGAAACCGTCGCTCATCGCTCCTCCCTCCTTCCTCGCGCCACCGTGGCCGGGATCGCGTACTCGGCGAGAGCCGGATGCTCCCGCAGCTTCCGAATCCCCCTGCTGGCCTGGGACTTCACATTCCCGGGCGAGCATCCGAGGGCCTCGGCCACCTGCTGTTCGCTCAGGTCCTCCCAGTAGCGCAGCACCACGGCAGCGCGCTGCCTGGGCGGCAGCGTCGCCAGTGCCTGGAGCAGCGTCGAGCGCTCCTCGACCTGGACCAGGTCGGAGCGGTGCTCAGCCTTGTCCGGGAGCATGGGCGTCAGCAACTGCCGTACCCGGCGCCGCCGGTAGCGGCCCAGGTTGTTGTTGACCAGGGACCGGTGCACATAGGCGTCCGGGGAGTCCAGGCGCCGCACCCGGGACCAGACCGGGTACAGCTTGGCCAGCGTGGCCTGGACCAGGTCCTCGGCCTCGTGGTGATCCCCCGTCAGCAGATACGCGGTGCGCACCAGTCGGCCCCAGCGCGCGGCCGCGAACGACTCGAAGTCCAGGTCCCCCACCTGGGTCTGCCCCACCTGCGTGCTCCTCGCGCTCTCGATGCGTTCACCCCGCCCGGCCCGGACCGCCGGCTCTCCGACCAGGTCGAGCGACAGTGCGTCAGAGCCTGGCAAGGACCGTACCGCCGGCTCCGTGGACGGTCACCGTCACATGGTTCCGCAGCGGTTGCGGGGGATCCGTCACCCGGACCCCGACCACCGGCCGCAGCCGTCGTCCAAGAAGTGCCCTCCCCCGTGATCTCCTGCTCATGGTCCCGTCCCTCTCCCTCGCCGCCCTCGACACGTCCCGCCCTACACACCGCAGTGGCGGCGGGGAGGTTGCACGGGAGTAGGGTCCGCTCCGGCCGGGGAGATCCACCAGGACGATCCGGATGACACCGGTGGCAGGGAAGCGGGGGCGCGACGATGGTCGGCAGGCAGGGACGGGTCACCGGAACGGTGGGGCCGGGACTGGTCGGCGAGGTGGTGATCGCGGTGCGCGGCGGCGCGGAGGCGTTCCTGGCCCACCCGGCTGTTCCGGGGGAGCGGATCCCGGTGGGGTCCGTGGTCGTCGTGCAGGAGTACCACCCGCCGCGGACGGTCTATGTGGCGCAGTTGCTGTCCTGAGCCACGGCAGCCCTCCTGAGCCACCTTTCGCCACTCCCGTTCCAGCGCCGCCACGGTGGCGTCCACCAACCCCCGGCAAAGACGGCCACCCCGCCTTCCCCCCGCCGGAGGAGTGGGTGCACACTGCCGTTCGGTCACCGTTGGCCCGCGCAACCCTGCACAATCGCGCAGCCACGGGCTCGGTGACGCAGAAGGGGGAATGTGCCGATGTTCATCGGCGTAGTGGCAGGGGCGGTCGTCGTCGCCCTGATCATCCTGGTCGTCCTGTTCAAGATGATGTGGCGGGTGGCCGAGCCCAACGAGGCGCTCGTGATCTCCGGCTCCAAGCACAAGACCGCGGGCGTGGACGACGGGATGGGCTTCCGGATCGTCACCGGACGCGGAACCCTGGTCACCCCGGGCCTGCAGGTGGTCCGCCGGCTGTCGCTCGACCTCAACGAGGCCGACCTGGACGTGGAGTGCGTGACCAGCCAGGGCATCCCGGTCCGGGTCCGCGGCGTGGTGATCTTCAAGGTCGGCGACGACCATGTGTCGATCGCCAACGCGGCCCGCCGGTTCCTGGACCAGCAGAAGGCCATGGGCAGCCGGGTGCACAACGTGTTCGCCGGTCATCTGCGGTCCATCGTCGGCGGGTTGACCGTCGAGAACATGATCCGCGACCGCGAGCGCCTCACCGGCGAGACCCGCGCGGCCTCGGGCACCGAGATGGAGAAGCTGGGTCTGATCATCGACTCGCTGCAGATCCAGGAGATCCTCGACCCCACCGGCTACATCAAGAACCTGGCCGCCCCGCATGCCGCGGCGGTGCACCGGGACGCCCGGATCGCGCAGGCCGAGGCCGATCGCGCCGCCACCCAGGCGGAGCAGGAGGCCAACGCCCGCAAGGCCGAGTCCACCCGCAACAGCGAGATCCTGCAGGCGGGTTACCGCGCCGAGATGGAGAAGGCCGCGGCCTCCTCCCGGCAGGCCGGGCCGCTGGCGGAGGCCGCCGCCAAGCAGGAGGTCGTGGTCCAGGAGACCAGGGTCGCCGAGCTGGAGGCGCAGCGTCGCGAGCAGCAGCTGCAGATCGACGTGCGCAAGCCGGCCGACGCCGCCGCCTACCAGACCCGCACGGTGGCCGAGGCCGAGCGTGACGCGCGGATCTCCGCCGCCCAAGCGCAGGCGCAGGAGACCGAGCTGCGGGCCGCCGCCGAGGCGACCCGGGTGAAGACGGCGGCGCTGGCCGATGCCGAGGCGACGAAGGCGCATGCGCTGGCGTCCGCCGAGGCGACCCGGGCCGCCGGTGAGGCCGAGGCCGCCGCCGCGAAGGCACGGGGCCTGGCGCAGGCCGAGGCGGTCAAGGCGCAGGGGCTGGCCGAGGCCGAGTCGGCCAGGGCCCTGGGTCTGGCCGAGGCCGAGGCCATCCAGGCACGCGCGGCCGCCCTGGCGGAGAACCAGGAAGCGGTCGTGGCTCAGCAACTGGCCGAGAACTGGCCGGAGATCGTCAGGGCGGGCGCGTCGGCGTTCGGCAACGTGGAGCACATGGTGCTGCTCAACGGGGCCGAGGGCATGGGCGAGATGTTCGCCAAGGCGCTGACCATGGGCGGTACCGGCCTGGGGCTGGCCCGGCAGTTGCTGGGGCAGATGAAGGAGCAGCCGGCGCACGAGTCGGTCTCGCCGAACGGCCGGCCGAGGGCGGAGCAGATCCCGGTGCACTCGGACGCCGCCGACGACGGCCACAGCTGACCACTGGTCGGTGGACAACACGGAGACCCCGTACCGGATCTGTCCGGTACGGGGTCTCCGTTGTCGACTGCCGCCTGGGGCCTGTCGCCTGGGCCGTGCCGGCCGCCGCCGGCGCTGCCTGCCGCCGGTGCTACCGGGAGGCCTTCTTCACCAGGATCACGACCACCGCGCCCAGTGCGACCAGCGCCAGCAGCCGGATCACCCAGCTGAAGATCCAGCCGACGATGCCGAGGACCACGCCCAGCACCGCGAAGACCAGCCACAGTGCGACGATCGCGACCGCGACCGGGACCACGATGTTGCGCACCCAGCCGGGGAGTGCCTTCCAGATGTCGTTCATGATGTCCGTCCTCCCCCACGGGGTGTCCCGGGGCCTCGGGGCCACCGGGCCCGTCTGTCTGTTTCCGTGACTCGATCGTACGGCTGCGGCGGGCGCCGATGGGCGTCCAGGACCCCTGAGAAGACCCGGATAAGTCCCCGATCAGCAGGCCAGGGGCCGACCAGGGCCCGGATCGGGGCCCGCCCCTCAGACCGGCCAGCGCTCCGCGCGCCAGGCGGCGTCCCAGAACATCCACTCGTAGCGCGAGGTCAGCGCGAAGTGCTGGGCCGCGCGGCGGCGTTCGGCGGGGGAGAGTTCGGCCCCGATCCGGTCGGTCAGCTCCAGCACCCTGCGGACCACGGACTGGAACGACTCGTCGCCGTAGGCCTCGATCCAGCGGGCGTAGAGCGGGTCGGGGGACGACTTCGCCAGCAGTTCCGCGCCGACCCTGGCGTAGATCCAGTAGCAGGGCAGCACCGCGGCGAGGCCCTCGGCGAAGGAGCCGCCGTAGACGGTGGCGAGCAGGTAGCTGGTGTAGGCGCGGGTGGCGGGCAGCACCTCGGCGTCGCCCCCGGGTTCGCCGGTGCCGAGATCGTCCATGAAGGCCGCGTGCATTCCCTGCTCGGCGGCGAGCGCACCGACGGCGTCGTCGGCGAAGGCGCGGACGTCCTGCTCGGTGGGCGCCTTCGCGGCGCAGACGGCAAGCGCCCGGGCGTAGTCGCGCAGGTAGTGCGAGTCCTGCACCACGAAGTGGCGGAAGGCGGCGCGGGGGAGTGTTCCGTCGGCCAGCCCCAGCAGGAAGGGGTGCTCCAGGATCTCCCGGTACACCGCCTCGCCGGACTCCCACAACTCGTGACTGAAGGAGGAGGTGGTCACAGCTCAGCGCTCCGGGGGCGAGAAGACGACGAGCACCCGCAGGTCCTCGCTGATGTGGTGGAAGCGGTGCGGTTGGCCGGCCGGCACATAGACCACGCTGCCCCGGCCGACGGTGGTGGTCTCGTCACCGACGGTGAGGTACGCCCGGCCGCTGACGACGACATAGACCTCGTCCTGCTGGTGCGGCTGCTGGGTGTCCTGCGCGCCCTGGTCCAGTGCGTACAGCCCCACTGACATATGGCGTTCGTTGAGGAAGCGCAGGTAGGCGCCCTCGTTGGCGGCGCGCTCGGCGTCGAGGTCGTCCATCCGGAACACCTGCATCGGCTTCCAGCCTCTCTGCGGTCGGTTGCCGGTATTCAACCAGGCCGGACGGACTCACACCCCGAGGGCTTCCGTCACGCCCCGCAGTCCTGCGACGATCGCATCATGTTGCGCTTTGTAGTCAAGACCCTGATCAATGCCGCGGCGATCTGGATCGCCGCCGCGCTCGTCAAAGGCATCACTCTCACTGCGGGCGACTGGCAGCACAAGACGCTGACCGTGGTGCTGGTGGCGCTGCTCTTCGGGGTGGTGAACTTCGCCATCAAGCCGCTGGTCAAGCTGTTCTCGCTACCGCTGTTCATCCTCACGCTGGGACTGATCACCTTCGTGATCAACGCCCTGATGCTCTGGCTGACCTCTTGGGCCTCGGGGAGGCTCAACCTCGACTTCCACGTGAACGGCTTCTGGCCGGCCCTGCTCGGCTCGGTGATCATCAGCGTGGTGGCCTGGGCGCTGCACCTGGTGTTCAAGGACGAGGACTGACGCGGGAACCGTCACGCGGGCCCACGACGCGGGCCCCGTGCGCCGCACCACCGCTCCCGTCCCTCCCGCAGCGCCGACCGCAGATCGCGGGGCGCTGCGGGAGGGCCCATGACGGGCGGACCGGCGTTCGACACGTTTCACCACCCGTCCCGCGCGGCACACTGCTGGAAAGCACGGGGGGCACGGCGCGGAGGAGTGCATTCATGGGCCTGGGGTCCGTTCAGCAGCGCATCCAACCCCTCACCCCCACCCGACCTGTGGTCAAGCGGACGGCCAGGGCCATCCTGCTGGACCAGGGCGCCGGGGGACCGCAGCTGGTGCTGATCAAACGCACCAAGCCGGGCCGTCCCCCGTACTGGATCACCCCCGGCGGGGGTGTGGAGCCGACCGACCCCACGGTGGTGGACGCCCTGCACCGGGAGCTGTCGGAGGAACTCGGCGGCAAGGCCTCGGACATCGTCCCCGCCTTCGTGGACACCGTCCCCTTCTCGCACCACGACGACGGGACCCCGGCGCACCGGCACGGCGTCAAGGTGCAGCACTTCTTCGTCTGCCGGCTGGAGTCGATGGACCTGTCGCGCCGGCACGGACCGGAGGTCGACGAGCCCAACGGTGAGTACGAGGTGGTCCGGCTGCCGTTCACCCGTGAGGGGGTGACCTCGGTGAACGTGGTGCCGCCGTCGTTGCGGGCGTATCTCGCGGCGAACGTCGAGGGCATCGGCGCTCTCCTGGCCGACGATCTCGGCTGCACCTAGCCCGGGCCCCGGCCCGGTGCCGGGGGCTGGTTCGGGCCCGGTACCGGCGTCCCGTGCCGCTTTCCCGGACGCCGGACGGGGGGGCGACGGGCGGCGGGTGTCCGCGCTCAGTGCGGCAGCGCCTCCTCCGGCAGGTCGTGGTGGATCCACTCGGGGCGCACCCCGGCGCCGGCCAGCACCGCCGCCGCGCGACGGATCATCGCGGGCGGCCCGCTGACCTGCGCCTCGTACTCGTCCCAGGGCCCGTAGCGGGACACCACCGCGGGCAGGGTCCCCGACAGTCCGTCGGTCCGGCCCTCGGAGACCACCGTCCGGACCGCGAGCCAGGGGTGACGGGCTGCCAACTCCTGCAGCTCCGCCCGGGCGTAGAGGTCGTCCTCACGCCGGGCGCCGTAGAAGACCTCCACCGTGCGGGCCCGGCCGTGGGCGGCGACCTCCTCCACCAGCGCCTTGATCGGGGCTATCCCGGTCCCCCCGCCCAGGCACAGCAGGGGGGTGTCACTGGAGTGGTCGAGCACCATCGTCCCGCCGGCCGGGCCCAGCCGCAGTACGTCGCCGGGCTCGGTCCGGTGCACCAGGGCGTTGCTGACCCAGCCCGCCGGCACCGCCCTGACCTGCAACTCCAGCACGCTGGGCTGGTTCGCGCCGGACGGCGCGGGGGCGCTGGCCAGCGAGTAGGGCCGCCACACCCGGGGCCACATCGGCACCTCCAGAGTGGTGTACTGCCCGGCCCGGTAGGGGTAGTGCTGATCGGTGCGCAGCCGCAGCACCGCGACGTCGCCGCTGCGGCGCTCCACCGAGAGCACCTCCGCCTGCCACCAGGCCGGGGCCCGGGTGGCGTCCAGGGCCGAGGCGGCCATCATCGCCTCGGAGATCACCCGGTAGATCCGGCGCCAGGCCAGCTCGGTGGCCTGGTCCCAGTACCGTCCGCAGTAACGTTCCAGCGCTGCCAGCAGCGCCTCGCCGACGGGGCCGTAGTGCTCGTCCAGCACGCCGTACTTGCGATGGCCCCGCGCCAACCGGTCCAGGTAGGCGCTCAGCGCCGGCGGATCGTCGGCAGCGTTGCCGGCCGCGAGCAGCGCCCGGAACAACCGGTCCCGCTGGACGTCCATGGCGGCCGGGAACAGGCCGCGGAGTTCGGGGTGGTTCAGGAACAGCACGGCGTAGAAGTGCGCGGTGGCGCGGTCCGCCACCGATTCCAGCACCCCCAGGCTGCGCCGGACCAGGGCGATGTCCTGGCTGGTCGGTCCGGCGGCGGGGTCGGCGGGGGCCGCCGACGCCCGGGCGGCCAGCGGAACCACGGCGACGGCGGTGTTCGGCAGCAGCAGCGGTGGAAGCCCCGGCGCGCCGGGCGCTCGCGGTTCCGGCGGCAGCGGCGCCCGTGGCACAGCCCAGGCCCGGCTCCAGGCATCCCCGGGACCGGCCCAGTTGAGCCCGGGCGCGTCGGTGATCATCGGCACATAGGGGGGATGCGGGGCCGCGAGCGGCAGCATCGGCACGGGAGCCGGCGGCGCGGGAGCTGACGGCGCGGAAGCCGGCGGTGCGGGGTCCTGCGGGCCGGGCATACCCGGGGGCTGGTTCACACCCGGGGATCGGCTCACGCCGGGGGGCCGGCCCGTGGCCAGAGGCTGGGATCCTGCTGCCGGTACCGACGGGGGCACGGTGGGGATCGGCGGAATCGGCGGCGGCGGGGTGGGCGGGGGCAGCGGCGGCGTCGGCGCCGCCCCCGTGCGTTTCCGCGCGGAGCGCCGGGCCGGCTCGGCGGCCGGTATCGGATCCGCTCTCGCCGTGGCCTCCGCCGTCTCGTCGACCTCCGCTGTCGTGGTGTCGGCCTCGTCCCGCACCGACACCGGACCGTCTCCGCCCCGGCCTTTTCCCTGCTGCCCGGACGGTGATTTCAGCGGCCGGTTGCTGGACCGGCCGTTTCGATTGAGAGCGCTTCCGATCGACACCTTTCGGTTTCTTCTCCCGTCGTATCAGCGCAGTCCGACAGCGACGATTCGTGCGGCGGCGGCGGGCAGACCTCCTGCCAACCGCAGCGTGGCATGAGCAAACATGTCATCTGACAAATAATGAGAAGAATGGGGCGCACGGGTCGCAAACGCGCTACCGTCCGCTGCACACCCGCGCCGTCGGCCGCCCCCGCCACTCAGGCCAGGACGCCCAGCTCCTGCAGCAATCGCCGCTTGGGACGCGCCCCCACCAGCGACTTCACCGGTTCCCCGGCCTGGAACAGCATCAGCGTCGGCATCGACATCACCCCGTACGCGGCCTGCGTCCCCGGGTTGCTGTCGACGTCCACACTGACCACCTTCAGCCGGCCCTGCTGTTCCCCGGCGATCTCCGCCAGCACCGGCGCGATCATTCGGCACGGCGGGCACCAGTCGGCGGTGAAGTCGACCAGCACCGGAATGTCCGAGCCGAGAACTTCGGCTGCGAACGTCTCGTCCGTCACCTGCGGAACACCATTGATCTGCACTTCGGTCCACTCCCCTGTGATGTCGCGTGTGATGTGGCCTGTGATCGTGGAAAGAATGCGAACCGGAACACGGTCGACCGTCAGGACGGCCGGATGCCGTCGGGCGCGAGCTCGCAGCGGGGCTCGCCCGGCTGCTCCGCGGTCGCCTCCAGCTGTGCCCGCAGCAGTTGTGCCCCCACCTGCGCCCGCACCTCCTGCAGCCGCTCCAGGCAGGCGTCGATCTCGGCGAGCTTGCGCCGGTACACCTCCATCGAGGCGGGGCAGGAGTCGCCGGAGGGATGACCGGCCCGCAGGCAGTCCACGAACGGACGGGTCTCCTCCAGGTCGAAGCCGAAGTCCTGGAGCAGCCGGATCTGCCGCAGCAGCCGCAGATCCTCCTCGCCGTACGAGCGGTAGCCGTTCTCCGCCCGCCGCGCGGGCAGCAGCCCGCGCGACTCGTAGTACCGCAACGTTCGTGTGGTCGTCCCCGCCCGCTCGGCGAGTTCACCGATTCGCATGACCCGACGGTAGACCTTGACCCTGACGTCAACGCCAGCAATCAATCCGACCGCGGCTCCGAGGAACCGCCCGACGGGGCTTCGGCCGCCTTCCCGGCGCGGTGACGGGCGGTGTTCGCCTCCGCGCCCCGCTCCAGCAGCCAGGGCAGCGTCAGCTCCGCGTAGGTCTCGTTCACGGCCGCGACCAGCGCCGCCGCGTCGTCCGGGTGCCGCGCCAACTGCTCGTCGAACTCCCGCAGGTAGCCGGCGGTGAAGTCGAGCACCCGCCGCGCGTCGTCGTCCTGCCCCGGGGCGCGGTGGCCGGCGATCACCCGGGTCGCGCCGAGGGCGCGCAGGCGCACCAGGTTCGCCCGCCAGTCGGTGCGTTGCTGCGGAGTGGTCTCGGCGGTCCACACATGGGTGCCGTTGTAGACCAGGTCCCCGGCGATCACCGTGTCCGCGCCGGGGACGTGCAGCACGCTGCTGGCCGCGCAGTCCCCCTGGCCCATGCTCAGCACGCCCAGCCCCACCCCGTCCACCCGCAGCCGGTCGCCCGGCAGCGGCCCGGGCACGACCGGGCGGGAGGTGACGTCGTCGCCGAAGACCGGCCGCCAGAGCGCCACCTGGTCCAGGCCGGTGGTCAGGATCACGTCGATGACCTCCAGCACCGCGTACACGGGGGTGCCGGGGAAGAGCCGCAGGATCTCCTCGGTGCCGAAGTAGTGGTCCGGGTGCGGATGGGTGATCAGCACGGCGGTGAGCCGACGCGCCTTGCCGGCCACCCACTCGGCGAGTTCCCGGCCCGCGCTGCGGGTCAGCTGGGTGTCCACGAGCAGGGCCTCGGTGGGGCCGTAGACCAGGGCGGAGGTGCTGAAGAAGGCCGACTCGGGCCCGGTGAACACCTCCACCCGCAGCTCCGACGCAGTCCCGTCGGCATCGCGTCCCCCGACGCCTACGCCGCCCCCGGCTGCACCGCCAGCCCCAGCCGTCCCGCCACCCTCGGCCGCGCCACCACTCCCAACCCTGCCGCCACCCCCGGCGGTGCCGCCACCCTCGGCCCTGCCGCCAGCCCCAGCCGCGCCGCCACCCTCGGTCTGGTCGCCACCCTCGGCCGTGCCGGAACCTTCAGCCGTGCCCTCGGTCGCGTCCCCGACCTCGCCGCTGCCGCCGGCGCCGCCGCTGCCACCTCCGCTGTCGGCCATCGCACGCTCCTCCGCCGCCACTCGCGAGCACCCTGCCGGTGATCACCCCTCCAGCATCCGTGCCCGCCACGCGCCCCGCCCGCCGCCTCGCGCGAACGAGTGACAAATCCCATGCGCTTGCAACTATTGTCTACGCCGCCTACCGTTGGACGCGGCACACCAGGGGCCCGGTCGTCCGGACCCCTCATCCAGACAGGCCCCTTCACCCGAGGACGTTCGATCCGATGAGCAAGCTCTTCGAGCCGCTGACCCTGCGCGGACAGACCTTCCCCAACCGCGTGTGGATGGCTCCCATGTGCCAGTACTCGGCCTCGGCCGAGGGGCCTGACACCGGTGTCGCCAACGACTGGCACTTCCAGCACCTGGCCGCCCGCGCGGTCGGCGGCGCGGGACTGATCCTCACCGAGGCCGCCGCCGTCAGCCCCGAGGGCCGGATCAGCCCGTACGACCTCGGCATCTGGAACGACGAGCAGGTCGCCGGACTGCGCCGGATCACCCGTTTCCTGGTCTCCCAGGGCACCGTGCCCGGAATCCAGCTGGCCCACGCCGGCCGCAAGGCCTCCACCGACAGCCCCTGGAGCGGAGGCACGCCACTGGGCGCCGACGCCCTGGGCTGGACCCCGGTCGCCCCCAGCCCGCTGGCCTTCGCGGAGACCCACGCCACCCCGGCCGAGCTGACGACCGACGAGATCGCGTCCGTGGTCCGGCAGTTCGCCGATGCCGCCCGCCGCGCCCTGGCCGCGGGGTTCACCGTCGCCGAGATCCACGGCGCCCACGGCTACCTGATCCACGAGTTCCTCTCGCCGCACTCCAACACCCGCACCGACGGCTACGGCGGCTCGCTGGAGAACCGGATGCGCTTCGCGCTGGAGGTCGTGGACGCGGTCCGCGCCGTCTGGCCCGAGCAACTGCCGTTGTTCTTCCGCAGCTCCGCCACCGACTGGCTGGAACAGGACGGCCGCGACGGCTGGACCGGCGCGGACACCGTCCGCCTCGCCGAGGAGCTGCAGGCCCACGGCGTGGACCTGCTCGACGTCTCCACCGGCGGCAACGTGCCCGACGCCGCCATCCCGGTCGCCCCGGGCTTCCAGGTGCCGTTCGCCACCGCGGTCCGCGAGCGGACCGGCCTCCCGGTCGCCGCGGTCGGCCTGATCACCGACCCCGACCAGGCCGAGCAGATCCTGGCCGACGGCCGGGCCGACGCCGTGCTGATCGGACGTCAGCTGCTGCGCGAGCCCTACTGGCCCCGGCACGCCGCCGGCGTCCTCGGCGTCACCGTCCCCCGCGCCCCGCAGTACGCCCGCTCCTGACCACAGCGCACACTCCGCCGGGCCGCCCCGTGCTCAGAGGCCGCGCCACCCCTCCGGGTCGACCCCGCCCGGGACCGGCCCATCGGCCGGGCCGACCGGGTAGGGGGTGCGGGTCAGCACGAAGGTGCCCAGGTCGAGATGGCTCACCGCGCCGTCACCGGTCCGCACCACCGTCAGGCTCTCCCCGTTCCAGTAGCCGCCGAGCGCGGTCCAGCTGCCGTCCGCCTCCGGGCGCAGCGGCACGACGCCGGGCCGCGAACCGGCCACCGGGGTCAGCTCCATCCCCCGGTCCGCCCGCAGCCGCAGCAGGTAGCCGCTCGGTCCCCAGTACCAGTAGCCGGTCAGGGCCAGCAGCTCCGGATCGACCTCGGCCGCCGGCAGCGGGCGCCACGGCTCGGGAATCCGGGGCTCGTGCTCGGCGGTGATCCGGACCAGGTCCGCGGCGATGCCGCCGATGGGCCCACTGGTGGTGTTGGCCACCACCACCGCCGCGAGCCGCTCCTCCGGGACGAACCACAGGGCCGCCAGGAAGCCCGGCATGGAGCCGGTGTGACCGGCGTACGAGAACCCGTGCGCCTGCAGCAGCTGCAGGCCCAGGCCGTAGCCCTCGCCGTCGGCGACACCCGTGGCCGGGCGCCGCAACTCCCGCACCGACTCCGCACGGAGGACCTTGTCGTCACCGTCGGCGAGGAACGCCGCCCACCGGCAGAGATCCGCGACGGTCGACCACAGCTGCCCGGCCGGTGCCATCTGTCCGGTCTCCTGCAACGGCTCGGGCAGCAGCACGTCCGCGTAGGGGTGCACCGCCCAGCCGCCCGCGTGCGGCTGCTGCGGCAGCGGCGTGGTCCGGGGCATCCCCAGCGGCTCCAGGACCTCCCGGCGCAGCACCTCCGCCCAGGGCTCCCCGCGCAGCCGCTCGACCAGGGCGCCGAGCAGGGCGAACCCGACGTTGGAGTAGTGGAACACCTGCCCCACCGGGTGCCTGGTCGGCGGCTGCTGCAGCACGTCGCCGAGAGCGGGCCGCAGCTCCCCCGGGGTCCGCTCCCACCACGGCCCCGGCGACTCGCTGGTCAACCCGGCGCTGTGGGACAGCAGCTGGGCGATCGTCGCGTGCCCGGCGGCGCCGAGGCCCTGCTGCGGCAGATGCGCCCCGATCGGGTCGGTCAGCGCCAGCAGGCCTTCGTCGCGCAGCCGCAGCACCAGCACGGCGACGAAGGTCTTGGTGATCGACCCGATCCGGAACTGGACGTCGGCATCCGGCGCATGGCCCTCCACGCAGCTCCGTGCGCCGGTCCAGACCCGCTGCCCGTCCCGCACCACGGCCGCGACCATGGACGGCGTCCGCCCCTCCGCCTGGGCGACCGCGACCCGGTGCAGCAGGGCCCGCCGGGTCGCGGGCAACAACTCGTCAACGCTCGACTCGGTATCCATCCCGCGACGGTAACCGGCGATCACCGCTCACAGAACCGGATTCCGCGGTAACGCCACCCTTGCGCACGCCACCGCGGCGCCGCAGCAGTGACCGGCCGTGGCCCGGCCGTAATTCGCTTGACCTGGCCGCGCTTCGTCGCTGCACTGTGGCGGGTCACCACGAGCCGTGGTGTCGGTTTCCCAAGGAGGCAGCGGCAGCAATGGCTCGCCGACGCCCTCTTCCGCGCCGAGCGTCCCCCGCACTGCCTGCACTGGTTCTGACCGCGCGCTCGGACCGCGACTCCCAGGACCGCGCTGGACAGCTGGGTGAACCTGAATCTGGTGGGGACGCGGACGCTTCCCTGCGGCGTGATCCTGACCAGGTACGAGACGAGGCGCTGAGCAGCTGAGCGATGCCCCGTGGGCCCACGGTGTCAGCGGGCTTCCACACCGGCCCTAACTCTGCGCCATGTCGACGAAGCGGGAGTAGTGGCCCTGGAAGGCCACGGTGATCGTCGCGGTCGGGCCGTTACGGTGCTTGGCGACGATCAGGTCGGCCTCGCCGGCCCGCGGGGACTCCTTCTCGTAGGCGTCCTCGCGGTGCAGCAGGATGACCATGTCCGCATCCTGCTCGATCGATCCACTTTCACGCAGGTCGGAGACCATCGGCCGCTTGTCGGTGCGCTGTTCCGGGCCACGGTTCAGCTGGGACAGGGCGATGACCGGCAGTTCGAGTTCCTTCGCCAGCAGCTTGAGGTTTCGGGACATCTCGGAGACCTCCTGCTGACGGCTCTCGGGTCGGCGCGAACCGCCGCCCGTCATCAGCTGGAGGTAGTCGATGACGACCAGGCGGAGGTCGTTGCGCTGTTTCAGGCGGCGGCACTTGGCCCGGATCTCCATCATCGACAGGTTGGGCGAGTCGTCGATGTAGAGCGGAGAATCGTTCAGCTCCGGCATCCGCCGGGCCAGCCGGGTCCAGTCCTCGTCGGTCATGTTGCCGGAGCGCATGTGGTGCAGCGCGACCCGGGCCTCCGCCGAGAGCAGGCGCATGGCGATCTCGTTGCGGCCCATCTCCAGGGAGAAGAACACGCTGGGGATCTTGTGCTTGACCGAGCAGGAGCGGGCAAAATCGAGCGCAAGTGTGGACTTTCCCATCGCGGGTCGGGCCGCGACGACGATCATCTGGCCCGGGTGCAGCCCGTTGGTCAGCGAGTCCAGGTCGGCGAAGCCGGTGGGCACGCCGGACATCTGGCCGCTGCGGGAGCCGATCGACTCGATCTCGTCGAGGGCGCCCTCCATGATGTCGCCCAGAGGCGCGTAGTCCTCGTTGGTGCGCTGCTCGGTGACGGCGTAGATCTCCGCCTGGGCCGCGTTGACGATCTCGTCCACGTCGCCCTCGGAGGCGTAGCCCATCTGCGCGATTCGGGTGCCCGCCTCGACCAGCCGGCGCAGCACCGCGCGCTCGTGCACGATCTCGGCGTAGTACTCGGCGTTGGCGGCCGTCGGCACCGAGTTGACCAGGGTGTGCAGGTAGGACGGCCCGCCCACGCGGGTGATCTCGCCGCGCTTGACCAGCTCGCTGGCGACGGTGATCGGGTCGGCGGGCTCGCCGCGGGCGTACAGGTCGAGGATGGCGCTGTGGATCAGCTCGTGCGCGGGGCGGTAGTAGTCGGCTGGCTTGAGCACCTCGACGACGTCGGCGATGGCGTCCTTGGACAGCAGCATGCCGCCCAGCACGGACTGCTCGGCGGCGAGGTCCTGCGGCGGGACCCGCTCGTAACCGGCCGCGCCGCCCTCGTCGTCACGGCGGTCGTCGCGCCGGTCGTTGCGCCCCCCGTCCCGTCCACCGTCGCGGCGGTCGCCCCGGTCCTTGTTGTAGGAGGAACGGTCCGCCTGGCTGCGGGCGAAGGGCAGCCTGCCGCCCGGACCGTCGGAGGACGGCGGCGGGGGCCACTCCTCCTCCGGCGGCGGGACCGCCTCGTCGAAGCCTTCGTCGTAGGGCGCGTCAGTCATCGCGAGCCCCGCCCGGGGACCGTCTCGCGTACCTCGTTCATGCCGCGCCTCCCGCGTGCCTGACCCTGCTGTGTTCGTCCCGCACTGTCGTCGTCCCGCGCTGTGGTCGTCCCACGCGGAGGTCCGGAACGGACCTGCGTGCCACCCTCTTCTATACGGCACCGCACTGACAGATCCGGTGCCCGCGCGCGGGTGCGGCGCGTCGGCGGAACGCCCACGCTAAGGGCGGAACAGCCCATCGGCCAAGATGGTTATCCACAGGGCATGTGGATGAAGGGCCCCATCATGTGGAGAACCGGGCCGAAGCTGTGTACGGCACAGGGGACAACCTGTGGACAACCCGGTGATCCTCTCGCCCTCAGCGCCCTGACCTGCACATACTTCATCCACGCCATGTGCAGGAGAAAAACCTCACATCCGACCCGCAGACGACGACCAGCGGTGCGCGATCCGCTACACCGAGCTGCCACGGGTAATACCTGACTGGGCATTGCAGCTGTTACTTGTGGATGACTACGGTAGGACCATGCGATTGACCTCCTCGACCGGCCGGTCCAGACCGGCGAGCCGCCCCGCGCCCGGGTCCACGCCCGCCTTCGCAGCCGGCTCCGGCCCGGATTCCCGATCCGGGTCCGGCCGCGACCGGGAGATCCTCACCCTCGCCCTGCCCGCCTTCGGCGCGCTGGTCGCCGAGCCCCTCTTCCTGATGGCGGACTCCGCGATCGTCGGCCATCTGGGAACCGCCCAACTGGCCGGCCTCGGCGTCGCCGCCGCACTGCTCGGCACGCTGGTCAACGTCTTCGTGTTCCTCGCCTACGCCACCACCGCCGCCGTGGCCCGGCGGGTCGGCTCGGGCGACCGCGCCGCCGCGGTACAGCAGGGCGTGGACGGTATCTGGCTGGCCCTGATCCTCTCCGTGCCGGTGGTCGCCGCGGCGATCCCGCTGGCCAGGATGCTGGTACAGCTCTTCGGCGCCTCGGCCGGGGCCACCCCCTATGCCGTGGACTACCTGCGCGTCAGCACGCTCGGCATCCCGGCCATGCTGGTGGTACTGGCCGCGACCGGCGTGCTCCGCGGCCTCCAGGACACCCGCACCCCGCTGCTGGTGGCCGTGGCCGGTTTCAGCGGCAACCTGCTGCTGAACGCCGGCCTGGTCTACGGCGCCGGCCTGGGCATCACCGGCTCCGCGCTGGGCACCGTGCTGGCCCAGTGGGGGATGGCCGCCGCGTACCTGACCGTGGTCGTCCGCGGCGTCCGACGCACGGCCGCCGCGGGAACGGCCGACGCACGGCCGACCGCCTCGGAGCCGGCCGCGACCCGGACAGTGGCAGGCGAGGGGACGGCGGCAGGCGAGGGGACGGCGGGCGCACGGACGGCCGGAGCAGGGTCGGCCTGGTGGAAGGCCCTGCGCCCGGACCTGCCGGGTATCCGGGCCTGCGCCACCGCCGGCGTCCCGCTGCTGGTGCGCACCCTGAGCCTCCGCGCCATCCTGCTGATCGCCACCGGGGTGGCCGCCCGGCTGGGCAACACCGCCATGGCCGCGCACCAGGTGGCCATGGCCCTGTGGACCTTCCTCGCCTTCGCGCTGGATGCCATCGCCATCGCCGGGCAGGCGATCATCGGCCGCTACCTGGGGGCGGGCGACGCGCCCGGTGCCCGCGCGGCCACCCGCAGGTTGGTGCTGTGGGGGATCGGCACCGGCGTCGTGCTCGGCACGCTGCTGCTGGCCGCTCGCCCGCTCTACCTGCCGGTGTTCACCGCCGACCCGGCCGTGCAGCACCAGTTGGACACGGTGCTGCTGGTCGCGGCCGCCAGCCAGCCGGTCTGCGGAGTGGTGTTCGTGCTGGACGGGGTGCTGACGGGCGCCGGTGACGGCCCGTACCTGGCCTGGGCGATGCTCGGCACGCTGGCCGCGTACGCGCCGGTCGCGCTGCTGCTGGGAAGCGGCGGCCTGGTCGCCCTCTGGGGGTCCGTCGCGCTGTGCATGGTGGTCCGGCTGCTCCTCCTGACCCTGCGCGCCCGTGGCGGCGCCTGGCTGGTCACCGGCGCCGTACGGGGCTGAGCCCGCCTCCCGGCCCCGGTCGTCCGAATCCGGGCAGCCGAAAGGCCGGCCCCCGAGGGGGCCGGCCTTCGCGTGCGGTGGTGCTGCGTCAGGCGGCGACGACGTTGACGTTGATCGTGGCGATCACGTCGGCGTGCAGCTTGACGGTGACCTGGTGGGCGCCGGTGGTCTTGATCGGCGAGCCGATCTCGACGCGGCGCTTGTCGACCAGCGGGCCGTCGACGGCCTTGATGGCCTCGACGACGTCGCTCGGGGTCACCGAGCCGAAGAGCCGGCCCGCGTCGCCCGCGCGCACGGCGAGCTTCACAGCGACGGCCTCAAGCTTGGCCTTGACCTCGTTGGCCTGCTCCAGGGTCTGGATCTCGTGGATCTTGCGGGCGCGACGGATCGCGTCCACATCCTTCTGGCCGCCCTTGGTCCAGCGGATGGCGAAGCCACGCGGGACCAGGTAGTTGCGGGCGTATCCGTCCTTGACCTCGACGATGTCGCCGGCGGTACCGAGGCCGGAGACCTCGTTGGTGAGGATGATCTTCATTGTTCGGTCACCCTCCTAATCAGCGAGCGGTCGAGGTGTAGGGCAGCAGAGCGACCTCGCGGCTGTTCTTCACAGCCGTGGCCACGTCGCGCTGGTGCTGGGTGCAGTTGCCGGTGACCCGGCGAGCGCGGATCTTCCCACGGTCGGAGATGAACTTGCGAAGCAGGTTCGTGTCCTTGTAGTCGACGTAGGAGATCTTGTCCTTGCAGAAGACGCAAACCTTCTTCTTAGGCTTGCGTACAGGCGGCTTCGCCATCATGTACTCCAACTGGTGTTCACGATCCGGTCGTTGCCCCGCGAGGGGCGTGGACCGGGTCGCACGGGATCAAGTCTGAGTGGGCGTCGTCCCGCGGAGCGGACTCCGTGGACTCTGCCCGGCACACTGCCTAGAACGGAGGCTCGTCCGAGTAGCCGCCACCGCCGGCCGGGGCACCCCAGCTGCCGCCACCGCCACTGCCACCCTGCTGTCCGCCGGACGCCGGGGCGCTGGACGCCCAGGGGTCGTCGGACGGAGCGGACTGGCCGCCACCGGAGCCCTGAGAGCCCCAGCCGCCACCGCCGCCCTGCTGGGCACCGCCGCCGAAGCCACCGCCGCCGTTGCCGCCGAAGCCACCGCCGCCGCCCTGACCGCCGGACCGCTGGGCCTTGGTGACCTTCGCGGTGGCGGAACGCAGCGACGGGCCGACCTCGTCGACCTCGACCTCGAAGACGGTCCGCTTCTCGCCCTCTTTGGTCTCGTACGAACGCTGCCGCAGACGACCCTGGACGATGACGCGCATACCGCGCTGCAACGACTCTGCGCAGTTCTCAGCCGGCTGACGCCAGACGTTGCACGTGAGGAAGAGGCTCTCGCCGTCCTTCCACTCGTTCGTCTGACGGTCGAAGGTGCGGGGGGTTGACGCGATGCGGAACTTCGCGACGGCCGCACCCGACGGCGTGAAACGCAGCTCGGGGTCGTCGACGAGGTTGCCGACGAGGGTGATGACGGTCTCGCCTGCCATGGTGGGTTGACCTCTCGGTGGGAGCGGTTCCGTTCAGGTAGTGCTCACCGCTGCGGCCGTACGGACGGCCGAGCAGTGCAGCGCCTCACTGGCCCGGGGGACGGACCGAAGCGCTATGGGGGTGCCTCAGTGGGTGTCCGGGCGGAGCACCTTGGTGCGCAGGACCTGCTCGCTCAGGTTGAGCTGACGGTCGAGCTCCTTGACGACCGCAGGCTCAGCCTTGAGGTCGATCACCGAGTAGATGCCCTCGGACTTCTTGTTGATCTCGTACGACAGGCGACGACGACCCCAGGTGTCGACCTTCTCCACGTTGCCGCCGCCGGTGCGGACGACATTGAGGAAGTTCTCGATCAGGGGGGAGACAGCGCGCTCCTCGACATCGGGGTCGAGGATCACCATGACCTCGTAATGACGCATGTAGAACCCACCTCCTCTGGACTCAGCGGCCACGGTCTTTCCGTGGCAGGAGGGTTGTGAACGCGTCGCAACAGTAGTGGTCGGCACTGACAACGAGCGGAGAACCGCGTCGTCACCACTCCGGAAGTCCGGAGCGATCACCGTCAGTGAGCAGTCGCGGCGGAAACCGCCGCGCCACACCGGTGCAGACGGTCCAGACTACAGGTACCCGAATGGGGTCTTGAAATCGGCCCCCCGATCGCCGCAATCTGTACACATCGGGTACGGGACGTACTACAGTGCGCCACCGATACCGCCGACACCTCCCAAGGAGGCGGGTTTCATGGCACAGTCGGCCGGATCCTCGCAGAACCAACCCTCCGCGCGCGCCCCTCACGACTTCCCCCTGTCCTCCGTCGTCCAGCGCAACAGCGACGGCAAGCCTCACCCGCTGCAGGACACCCTCGCCGGGATCACCGTCGTGCTGGCCGCCATCGCCATCTCGACCTGCATGTTCCGCGGGCTGCACCTGCTCGCGTCCTGGACCGGACTGATCGGCGTCTTCACCGCCGCGTACGGCCAGTACATCTCGGCCACCACAGCCGAACGCTTCGTGCTCGTCGTCGCGGGCGTCGCCTGCGCGGTCGGTTTCGGTATCGGCCTGGCCCACGGCGGGCTGTTCGGCGGCGTGTTCGGCTGACGACGGGCTGACGACCGGGCGGCGCCGGCCGACACCGGGCCCCGCTGACCCGGCGTCCCTATGGGGGCGCTCCACCTGGGCAGTAGGCTTCGCGTCTGACGCGACCTGACGCCCGAGGAGCACCCCCACATGAGCCTGCGCCTGAGGACCATCACCCGGGAGGAGCACCTGGCCTTCGTCCGGAGCCTGCCCTCCGCCAGCCACATGCAGGTCCCCTCATGGGGTGACGTCAAAGCCGAGTGGCGCTCCGAGAGCATCGGCTGGTTCGACGACCGCGGCGCGATCGTCGGCGCCGGCCTGGTGCTGTACCGGCAGATCCCCAAGCTGAAGCGCTACCTGGCCTACCTGCCCGAGGGCCCGGTCATCGACTGGTTCGACCCCAACCTGGACCGCTGGCTGCAGCCGATGCTGGCGCACCTGAAGTCCCAGGGCGCCTTCACCGTGAAGATGGGGCCGCCGGTGATAATCCGCCGCTGGCAGGCCGAGAGCATCAAGAGCGCCATCGCCGGCAAGGAGGCCAAGCGGCTGCGCGACGTCGAGGCCGACTGGTACGAGCCGCGGGCCATAGACACCGCCGACCGGCTGCGCCGGATGGGCTGGCAGCAGGGCGAGGACGGCGGCGCCGGCTTCGGCGACGTCCAGCCGCGGTACGTGTTCCAGGTACCGCTGGCCAACCGCTCGCTGGACGACGTCCTCAAGGGCTTCAACCAGCTGTGGCGGCGCAACATCAAGAAGGCCGAGAAGTCCGGGGTCGAGATCGTCCAGGGCGGCTACGACGACCTGCCGGTGTTCCACCAGCTCTACCTGGAGACCGCCGAGCGCGACCAGTTCATCCCGCGCCCGCTGTCCTACTTCCAGCGCCAGTGGAAGGCCCTCACCAGCGAGGACCCCAACCGGATGCGGCTGTACCTGGCCTACCACGAGGGCGACGCGCTGGCCGGCACCACCATGATCACGGTCGGCGAGCACGTCTGGTACTCCTACGGGGCCTCGACCGTGCACAAGCGCGAGTGCCAGCCCAACAACGCCATTCAGTGGCGGATGATGCGCGACGCCTACGCACTCGGCGCCACGGTCTACGACCTGCGCGGCATCAGCGACACCCTGGACGAGAACGACCACCTGTTCGGCCTGATCCGCTTCAAGGTGGGCACCGGCGGCCAGGCGGCCGAGTACCTGGGCGAGTGGGACTTCCCGCTCAACAAGCTGCTGCACAAGGCGCTCGACATGTACATGAACCGCCGCTGACGGTCCGCACCCACCCCTTCGCTGTCACCGCTCGTCGTATCCCGGAAGGCTCAGCCCCATGGCGCTCACCCTGTACGTGGACACCGCTCGCTGGCGTGCCCACCAGCGCTCCGTCGTGGAGTCCTTCCCCGGCCTGGTGCCGGTCGCGAAGGGCAACGGCTACGGCTTCCGGAACCTGCGGCTGGCCGAGGAGGCGGCCAGGATGGGCGCGGACGTGCTCGCGGTCGGGACGGCCTACGAGGCCGCCGAGCTGAAGGACTACTTCGGCCGGGACCTGATCGTGCTCACCCCGTACCGGATCGGCGAGGACCCGGTGCCGCTGCCGCACCGGGTGATCCGCACCGTCGGGACCATCGAGGGCCTGCGCGGCCTGGTCGGCGGGCGGGTGATCATCGAGTGCATGACCGGAATGCGGCGCCACGGCGTCGCCCCGGAGGACCTGGCGAAGCTGCGCTCCGCCGTGGACGACGTCCGGGTCGAGGGCTTCGCGGTGCACCTCCCGATGGACCGGCCCGAAGGGGTGGACCCGCTGGCCGAGACCGCCGCCTGGGTGGACCGGCTGCGCGCCGCCGGGCTGCCGTTGCGCCGGATGTTCGTCAGCCATCTGCGCTCCCAGGAGGTGGCCGAACTCGCGCAGTGCTACCCCGACATCCACTTCCGGGCCCGGATCGGCACCCAGCTGTGGCTGGGCGCGCACGACGTGATCGACTGTCGGGGCACGGTGATGGAGGCCCACGCACTGGCCAAGGGCGAGCGCTACGGCTACCGCCAGCACCGCGCGGCCGGCGACGGCCACCTGCTGGTGGTGGCCGGCGGCACCGCGCACGGGGTGGGCCTGGAGGCGCCGAAGAACCTGACCGGGCTCACGCCCCGGGCCAAGAACCTGGCCCGGGCCGGCCTGGCCACCCTCAACCGCACGCCCTCGCCGTTCAGTTGGAACGGCTCCAAGCTGGCCTTCGCGGAGCCGCCGCATATGCAGGTCTCACTGCTCTGGGTACCCGGCGAGGTCCAGCCCCCGCAGGTGGGCGAGGAGCTGAAGGCCACGCTGCGGCACACGACGACCCTGTTCGACCGCATCGTGGACCGGGACTGAGCCGGCGGTCCCCACCGGAGCCGGACCCACCGGACCTGCCGGGGCCCTGTGGACAGTTGACTGTCCACAGGGCCCCGGTGTCTTGTCCACAGGCCTAACTTTCCTCGGGACCTGCGTACTTGACCTCGACGTAGTTGCGGGCGCCGATCACGAACATGTCATCTGCCCTGTCCAGAACGCCTCCTGACGGATCATCACTCCCGTCCCAGCGCACCACGTCGTACTCCGGCAGCAGCACGTCCCGTACCACCATTGCGCACAGGAACAACGTCCCCAGGATGTGGACAACGATCGCGGCGTGGTACCAGTCGGTCGGCAGGCCCTTGGGGTTGGACGCCGGGCCGGCGGTGAGCGCGAAGTTGTACCAGACCGCCAGGAAGTAGAGCACCTCGCAGGCCTGCCAGACCAGGAAGTCCCGCCAGCGCGGCCGGGCCAGTGCCGCCAGCGGCAGCAGCCACAGCACGTACTGCGGCGAGTAGACCTTGTTGGTGACCACGAAGGCCGCCACCGCCAGGAACGCCAGCTGGGCCAGCCGGGGCCGGCGCGGGGCGGCGAACGCCAGCCAGGCGATGCCGAGGAAGCACACCGCCATCAGCACCACGATGATCGCGTTCACCGTCGGAACGGACAGGCTCAGGCTCAGGTAGTTGTTCTGGGTCAGGATCAGCCAGAACGAACCGTAGTCGATGCCCCGCGCCTCGCTGAAGGTGTAGAAGGTGGCCCAGCCCTTGAAGTTGAGCAGCATGAAGGGCAGGTCCACCACCAGCCAGGCCCCGACCGCACCGGCGAGGAACTGCAGGAACTGCGCCATCCGGCCGGCCCGCAGGCACAGCAGCAGCAGCGGGACCAGCAGGAACACCGGGTAGAGCTTGGCGGACACGGCGAGGCCGAGGAACACGCCCGACCAGAGCACCCGCCGGTTGGCCCAGCAGGCCAGCGACACCGCCGTCAGCGCGACGGCCAGGATGTCCCAGTTGATGGTGGAGTCCAGGGCCAGCACCGGGGCGACCGCGAACAGCAGCGCGTCCCAGGGACGACGGCGGTGGGTGCGCACCACGGCGATCACGGCCACCACCGCGCACACCAGCAGCAGGCCCGAGTTGATCAGCCAGAACGCCTGCTCCCGGTGGACGTCGCCGCCGGTCCCCGGCGTGAGGCGGGCCGCCAGCCACATGAACAGGCCGGTGAGCGCCGGGTACTCCAGGTACTGCATGGTGGGGTCGGCCGAGCCCGGCAGCCGGTCCAGGTAGGGGATGGTGCCGGTGGAGAAGCCGCGCAGGGTGAACAGGTGCGGGATGTCGCTGTAGCAGGCGTGGTCGTACTGCGAGGTCGCCCCGAAGAACCAGCCGCCGTCGTAGCAGGGCAGCTTCTGCACCATGCCGAGGGCGTAGACGAGGATCGTGCAGACCGCCAGCACCCGCGCGGCCGTCCACCAGCTGACACCGAGCAGGGCCCGGCGGCCGGGGGCGCCACCGATGAGCTCGCTGCCGGCGGCGGCGGTCGGGTCCTCGTCGGCGGGGACCACGACGGTGTCCTCGGGCGGCGGGTCGGGCAGCCGGCTCCGACGGGAGCCCACGGAGACGGGCCCGCCCCGGAGCGCGTGCTGGTCGGATCCGTCCTGGTCGGACGGCTGGACTGGACCGGGGGCGGGGCTGCGGTCCGGCTCAGGCGCCGCCGCCTCGTCATGCTCGCTCGACGTCATGGCGGATATCCTGCCGCACGAATCTGGGCGGGAGCCCGATTTGGGTACCGCTGGATGCCCGGCAGGGTCTCCCGCCCCGGTACGACGACAGGCCGTACCGGGGCGCAATGCCCCGGTACGGCCTGTGTGCTGCGCGAGACGAGCCGGTCAGCCGCCGGGCGGTGGCAGCAGGTGCCCCGACGACCGGGTCGGGGAGGGCCCGCCGCTGGACGACGTGTCCGTCGGCGTGGGGAGCCCGCCGCAGCCGAGCAGCCCGGCGCAGGTGTCCGTCGGGGACGGCGGGGGCGTCTGCGTCTGGCTGGGCCCGACCGTCGTCGGCGGCGTCGGACCGTGGGTCACCGGCGGCTGCGTGGACGCGGACGGGGTGGCGGTGGCCGACGGCGTCGGCGAGGACACCCCGGACTCGTTCTGCACCGAGCCGTAGTGCGGGTCGGTCGGCAGGGTCTGCGGTGACTGGCCGTTGAGGGCCGCCTGCATGTAGGCGGTCCAGATCTCGGTGGGGAAGTCGGCACCGTAGATGTCCTGCTTGCCCGCGAGGCCGATCAACGGCCAGAAGGAGTGGTCCGAGGGGCTCTGGTCCCACAGGCCGATCGCGGTGGACAGGTTCTTGGTGTAGCCGACGAACCAGGCCGACTTCTTGGAGTCGGTGGTACCGGTCTTGCCGGCCGCGTCCCAGCCCAGCGCCTTGGCCCGGGCACCGGTGCCCTTCGGGTCCTGGATGACGCCACGCAGTGCCGCCGTCACCGAGTCCGCCACGCCGGGCACGAAGACCTGGTGCGGGACGGACTTCAACGAGGTGCTCTGGCCGTTGAGGACGTACCGGGAGACCTCGTAGGGGTCGGCCTCCATCCCGGACGCGGCGAAGGTCGCGTAGGCGGCGGCCATCCGGATCGGCCCGGGGTGCGAGGTGCCCAGCGCGAAGGTCGGCGACGTCGCCTCGTAGACCCCGCTGCCGGGCTGGCCGGCACCTGCCGCGACGGCGGCGGCCTTCACGTTGTTCATCCCGACGTCCATACCGAGCTGGACGTAGACGGTGTTGATGGACTGGGCCATCGCCGTCTTCAGGTTGATGATGCCCAGGTTCTCGCCACTGTCGTTGGGCATCTTCAGGCCGGTCTTGTTGACCGAGTCGGTCCAGACGCTGCCGTCGGCGTTCTTGATCACCAGGTTGTTGTTGCCGTTGTAGAGGCTGTTCAGCGAGATCCCACCGCCACCAGGGGAACCGCTGGCCCCACCCGCCGAGGTGGTGCCCTGGGCCGCGTTCTTCGCCGCGGTGCCGTCCTGCAGCGCCGCCGCCAGCACGAACGCCTTGAACGTCGAACCGACCTGCACACCCGGGTTGTCGGCGTCGTCAAACTGCTGCTTCATGTAGTCGGGACCGCCGTAGATCGCGGTCACCGCTCCGTCACCGGGTTTCACCGAGGCGCCGCCGGCGTGCATCCAGGCGTCGACGCTGTACTTCTGGCCCTCGTGCGAGTCGCCCTTGACCTGGTCGGTCACCGTCCGCTTGGGATCCAGCTGGCCCTTGAACGTGGTGTCGACGGCCGCCTTCATCTCGTCCATCGACTTCTTGTCGAAGGTTGTGTAGATCTGGTAGCCGCCCTTGTCCAGGTCGGACTGCTGGATCCCCTTGCGCAGCATGTTGTTGTTGGCGAGGTCGACCAGGTAGCCGATGTAGCCGGACTTGCTGGAGTCCTGGGCGATCGGCTTGGGCATGGGGAAGCCCTTGGCCAGCCACTGCTGCTCCTGGTCCGCCGGCAGCAGGTTGTCGATCGGCAGCCGGCCCATGATCCAGGTCCAGCGGGCGGTGGCGTTCTGCAGGTTGCGCGCCGCGTCGGTGCCCTGACCGTCGGAACCGGCCGGGTCGTAGAAGCTGGGGCCGTTCACCAGGGCGGCGAGGAAGGCGCCCTGACTGGGGTTGAGCTGGGAGGCGGACACCCCGTAGTAGGTCTTGGCGGCGGCCTCGATGCCGTAGGCGCCCCGGCCGAAGTAGGAGGTGTTCAGGTACCCCTGCAGGATGGTGATCTTGTCCTGCGGGGTGCTGCCCATCTTGACGGCCATCAGTATCTCGTCGAACTTGCGCGAGACGCTCTGGGTCTGGCTGAGCCGGGTGTTCTTGATGTACTGCTGGGTGATCGTCGAGCCGGACTGGACCTCGCCGCCCTGCACCATGTGGTAGACCGCACGCAGGATGCCCTGCGGGTCGACGCCGGAGTCGGTCCAGAAGCTTGCGTTCTCAGCGGCCAGGAAGTCGTTCTGCACGGCCTTGGGAACCGTCGACAGGTCGACGTTCTGCCGGTAGAACGAGCCGCGGCGCGCCATCTGCGTACCGTCGGCCCAGTAGTACGTGTTGCTCTGCAGCGCCGACAGCTTGCTGGGGTCGGGGATGGTCACGTTCGCGTAGGCGTAACTGACCAGCCCGACCAGGCTGGCCGCCCCCAGCAGGGTGACGCTGAGGATCTGCTTGAACGAGGGGATCCAGCGGCGCACCCCGCGCTTGCCCCAGCGCGGGTAGTCGAGGAAACGCTTCGGCTTGGGACCGGTCGGACCGCCGGGGCCCTTGCCACCGCGACGGCCACCGGAGCCGCCCTCCATCCGGTTGCCGGCGTCCGCGCCGCGGCGGCCCTTGGCCTGGGCTGCCTTGCGCATCTCGGCCCGGGTCATCCGGGGCTGCGCCGTCGTCGGTGCCGCGCCCTGCGGGCTCGCCGTCCTGCGCGGAGGGGCTCCGGCCGGGCGGCCCTGTGGCCGGGCGGGGGGCTGCTCGCCGCGCCCCCGGCCAGTCGAACCGGATGGTTCCGGCTGCTGCTTGCGCCGATGTTCGCTCATGCTTCCAGCTGCTCCTCGGACAGGCCCGGCGGCCTGAAGGCGGTGATCCACTTCCGATCCGTGGCGGACCTGTCGGTACGTCCACGAGTCCCCCGGGGCGCCGGCCGGAGAGGCCGTAGTGCACCGAGGACCACGACGCCCCTCTGGTCACTGTGGTTCCCGGCTTTTTGCATAGGCGACAGATTACGCAGCCAGTGAAGAGCCCTAAAGGGACGTCAGCTTCCAATAGGGACAAAGCGCCCGCAGATACTTACGAAAGACATGGTCGAACCGCCCTCGAACGGCCCTTGCGTGAGAACGCACACGGGCTCTCGCGATCACCTTCACCGGATCGGCACTTGCCCGCGACGCGCCGTCGTCATATCGTCTCGATGTATCGACTCGATACATCGAGATGCCATAGTGTCCCTTCGGAGGACCCCGGCAGTGGCGGAAGGAGGCGGCAGAACATGAGCAGACGCTCAGGAATCCTTGAGTTCGCCGTCCTCGGACTGCTCCACGACGCCCCGATGCACGGCTACGAACTGCGCAAACGTCTCAACGTCCTGCTCGGTTCCCTGCGCGCCTTCTCCTACGGAACGCTCTATCCCTGCCTCAAGGGCCTGGTCGCCCAGGGCTACCTGGTCGAGGACAACCCCGACACCGAGTACATCCCGGCGACGGCGCTCAACGGCAAGCGGTCCAAGATCGTCTACCGGCTGACCCCGGAGGGCAAGCAGCGCTTCGAGGAACTGCTCGCCGACTCCGGCCCCGACGCCTGGGAGGACGAGCACTTCGGTGTCCACTTCGCCTTCTTCGGCCAGACCGACCGGGCCGTGCGCATGCGCGTCCTGGAGGGACGCCGGAGCAGGCTGGAGGAGCGGATGGAACGGATGCGGACCTCGCTGGCTCGTACCCGGGAACGGCTCGACGGTTACACGCTCGAACTGCAGCGGCACGGTCTCGAATCGGTGGAACGCGAGGTCCGCTGGCTCAACGAGCTCATCGAGACCGAGCGCGCGAACCGGACCGGCCGCCAGGACGGCGCCACCCGACACGACGTCGGCCCCCCGGGCGCGCCGCCCGGGCTCACCTCACAGACTTCGGACGGCAGGGACCGGCCCGCGGACATCACCGCACCGCCCCCAGACCGCCCGGGGCGCTCCACCACGGAGCGCTGACCTCGCGCGTCCGCCCCGACGGCAACATCGGAACAGGACGCGCACGCGGGCGGCAGGGGGACTGCCGGCAGGGCCTGAGCTGAAGTTGAAACCACTGAAGCTGAAGCTGAACCAATCAAGTTGAGGTGTCGCGTTCCAGCGCGACCCTCACGATCACAACAGGGAGCAGCCGGAAATGAGTTCGGTTCGCGTAGCCATCGTGGGTGTGGGCAACTGTGCCGCCTCGCTTGTCCAGGGCGTCGAGTACTACAAGGACGCCGACCCGAACAGCCGCGTGCCCGGTCTCATGCACGTGCAGTTCGGTGAGTACCACGTCCGTGACGTCGAGTTCGTCGCCGCGTTCGACGTCGACGCCAAGAAGGTCGGCCAGGACCTCGCGCACGCCATCGGCGCCAGCGAGAACAACACCATCAAGATCTGCGACGTGCCGCCGACCGGTGTGATGGTCCAGCGTGGCCCGACCCTCGACGGTCTGGGCAAGTACTACCTGGAGACCATCGAGCAGTCCTCCGAGGAGCCGGTCGACGTCGTCCAGGTCCTCAAGGACCGCCAGGTCGACGTCCTGGTCTGCTACCTCCCGGTGGGTTCCGAGGACGCGGCCAAGTTCTACGCGCAGTGCGCGATCGACGCCAAGGTCGCCTTCGTGAACGCCCTCCCGGTGTTCATCGCCGGCACCAAGGAGTGGGCGGACAAGTTCACCGAGGCCGGGGTCCCGATCATCGGTGACGACATCAAGTCGCAGGTCGGCGCGACCATCACGCACCGCGTGATGGCGAAGCTCTTCGAGGACCGCGGCGTCCTGCTGGAGCGCACCATGCAGCTGAACGTCGGCGGCAACATGGACTTCAAGAACATGCTGGAGCGCGACCGGCTGGAGTCCAAGAAGATCTCCAAGACGCAGGCCGTTACCTCCCAGATCGTGGACCGCGACCTGGGCTCCAAGAACGTCCACATCGGCCCCTCCGACTACGTGGCCTGGCTGGACGACCGCAAGTGGGCGTACGTGCGCCTCGAGGGCCGTGCCTTCGGCGACGTGCCGCTGAACCTGGAGTACAAGCTCGAGGTGTGGGACTCGCCGAACTCGGCCGGTGTCATCATCGACGCGGTGCGCGCGGCGAAGATCGCCAAGGACCGCGGCATCGGCGGCCCTATCCTGTCGGCGTCCTCCTACCTGATGAAGTCCCCGCCGGTGCAGTACTTCGACGACGAGGCCCGCGACAACGTGGAGAAGTTCATCCGCGGCGAGGTCGAGCGCTGAACACCGCGCGTGCTCAACACCGCGTGCTGAAGCTCTCGTACTGAAGGCTTCGTGCTGAGCTGACGCGAAAGACTCCCGGTCACCACCACAGCCGGTCCCCGTTTCACGTGAAACACGGGGCACCGGGGCGGTGACCGGGGGTCTCCGCGTTCGCGCGGGCGTCCCCCGGCCCGTCCGCGCGCAACGACGCGGGCCGCCACGCATGGGCATCCGCCCGGCGACGTGGGAGTCTGTGCACGTGTCGATCACCCGCGGCGGGTCCGCCCCTCAGGACCGCTCCGTGACCGGCAGGTTCGCACCGCTGGTGGCGTTGCGCGACTTCCGCCGGTTGCTGCGCACCCGACTGCTCTCGCAGCTGTCCGACGGGGTGTTCCAGGTCTCCCTGGCGTCCTACGTCGTCTTCTCTCCCGAGCGGCAGCCCACTCCGGGGGCGATCGCCTCCGCCTTCGCGGTGATGCTGCTGCCGTTCTGCTTCTTCGGACCCTTCTCGGGGCCGCTGATCGACCGCTGGCGCCGCCGGCAGATCCTGCTCTACGGCAACCTGCTGCGCCTGGTGCTCTGCCTGGGGACGGCGGTGCTGGTGCTGCTCAAGGTCCCCACCCCGGTGTTCTTCGCCGCGGCGCTGCTGGTCACCGGCGTCAACCGGTTCGTGCTGTCCGCCCTCTCCGCCGCACTGCCCCAGGTGGTCCCGGCCGCACTGCTGGTCACCGCGAACGCGCTGGCCCCCACCCTGGGCACGCTGGCCGCCACCGTCGGCGGAGGCTCCGGGTTCCTGGTCCGCCTGGTACTGCCGGGCGGACCGACCGCCAACTCCGCACTGCTGGTGCTCGCCGCGCTGGGGTACGGCAGCGCGGCGATGGCCGCCCGGACCATGGCCAGGGACCTGTTGGGCCCGGAGCGGACCCCCGACGCCCCGGAGCCACTGGGTGCCGTCCTGCTGGAGACCCTGCGCGGGCTGGTCGCCGGCATCGTGCACCTGGTCCGGGACTGCCGTCCGGCGACCTACGCGCTGGCCGCGATCACCGTCTGCCGCTTCTGTTACGGGTTGCTGCTGGTACTGGTGCTGATGCTCTGCCGCAACACCTTCGCCCCCACGCAGAACGAGAGCGCCGGGATCCGCTGGCTCGGCCTGGCCCTGGCCGTGTCCGCGGCCGGCTTCTTCGTCGCGGCGCTGCTGACCCCGTGGGCGGCACGGCGTATCGGCGTCCAGCAGTGGCTGGTCTGCTGCGCGGCCCTGGCAGCCGTCTTCACCCCCGCGCTGGGGCTGTTCTTCACCCCGGCCCCGGTGATCATCGCGGCCTTTCTGCTCGGGCTGTTCTCCCAGGGCATCAAGATCAGCACGGACACGGTGGTGCAGACCTCGGTGGAGGACGCCTACCGGGGCCGGGTCTTCGCCGTGTACGACGTGCTGTTCAACGCCTCGCTGGTGGCCGCGGCAGCCGTCACCGCGCTGATACTGCCGGCCAGCGGCCTCTCGGTGCCGCTGGTGCTGGGCTCGGCGGCGCTGTACGCGCTGACCGCACTCGGCTACGGACTGACCCTGCGCGGCGGCGGCGCACCGCAGCCGCGCAGGTAGCCACGCTCTCAGCGGCGGCGCGTCACCGCTCCTGCTGCCGATCGGCCCACCACTGCTTCAGGGCCGCCTCGGCGGCGTCCCGGCCCATCGGCCCGTGCTCCAGCCGCAGCTCCAGCAGGTGCTTGTAGGCGTCCCCGACATCGCGGCTGGGCTTGAGGCCCAGGATCGCCATGATCTCGTCACCGTTGAGATCCGGCCGGATCGCGTCCAACTCCTCCCGCTCCTGCAGATCGGCGATGCGCTGCTCCAGGCCGTCGTAGGCCCGGGACAGAGCGGCCGCCTTGCGCTGGTTGCGGGTGGTGCAGTCGGAGCGGGTCAGCTGGTGCAGTCGTGGCAGCAGCGGGCCGGCATCCCGGACGTAGCGGCGCACCGCGGAGTCGGTCCACTCACCCGTGCCGTAGCCGTGGAACCGCAGGTGCAGCTCCACCAGCCGGGACACGTCCGCGATCAGGTCATTGGAGTACTTGAGCTCACGCAGTCGCTTCGCGGTCATCTTGGCGCCGACGAGTTCGTGGTGGTGGAAGGACACCCCGCCACCGTTCTCGAAGCGGCGGGTGCGCGGCTTGCCGATGTCGTGCAGCAGCGCGGCCATCCGCAGGGTCAGGTCGGGGCCGTCGGTCTCCAGGTCGATCGCCTGCTCAAGCACCGTCAGCGAGTGCTCGTAGACGTCCTTGTGCCGGTGGTGCTCGTCCCGCTCCAAGCGGAGCGCGGGCAGCTCCGGCAGCACCCTGGCGGCGATGCCGGTGTCGACCAGTAGCAGCAGACCCTTGCGCGGGCGCTCGGACAGCAGCAGCTTACTGAGCTCGGCCTGGATGCGTTCGGCGGAGACGATCTCGATCCGCTCGGCCATCTCCGTCATCGCGCTGACGACCTCGGGGGCGACCTCGAAGTCCAGCTGGGCGGCGAACCTGGCCGCCCGCAGCATCCGCAGCGGGTCGTCGGAGAACGACTGCTCCGGTGTCCCCGGGGTACGCAGCACCTTCGCGGCCAGGTCGTCGAGACCGTGGTGCGGATCGATGAAGACGACCTCGGGCAGGGCGACGGCCATGGCGTTGACGGTGAAGTCCCGCCGGACCAGGTCGTCCTCGATGGAGTCGCCGTAGGACACCTCGGGCTTGCGCGAGGTGCGGTCGTACGCCTCGGAGCGGTAGGTGGTGATCTCGATCTGGAAGTCCCGCAGCTCGCCGCCACCAGTGGTCGGACGCGCCTTCTTGCGGGCGCCGACCGTGCCGAAGGCGATGCCGACGTCCCAGATCGCGTCCGCCCAGGGCTTCAGCAGCGCCAGGATCTGCTCGGGCCGGGCATCAGTGGTGAAGTCCAGGTCGTTGCCGAGCCGGCCGAGCAGGGCGTCCCGCACCGATCCGCCGACCAGCGCAAGGCGGAATCCGGCCTCATGGAACCGCCGCCCCAGCTCGTCCGCGACAGGGTAGGCGCCCAGCACTCCGCTCATGGCGGCGGCCTGCACGGCACTCAGCGCCTCGGCGGCGGGAGCGCTGGAAGCGGGCGCGTCGGCGGGGCGGAATTCGCTGGGATCATTGTCATTCGGCACGACAGACAAGGGTACGCGGCGTTACGTACCGGCCGCGCCTCGTTATCCGTGCATGGGCCCCTCACCTGCTGTCACGAACGAACGGCGAGGCCGCGCCCCGGACCCGGAAACCGTCCCGGGAATCGTCCCGGGGCAGCCGGTCCCGGGCCGGTGCGCCCATCCGGGCCTGCCCGACTGCACCCGGCGTCGGGCAACGTCGTTACCATGCCAGGGCGCACCCATGGCGGAGGCCGCCCCCCGCGGAGCAGCGTGCGGGGCGATTGCCGAGCTGTGACGTGAACCTGAACCGAGCAGTGACGTGAACCGAGCAGTGACGTGAACCGAGCAGTGACCGAATCCGAGTAGTGATCAGAGCAGTGACCGAGCGACGAGAACGGCGAGGGCGCGTGGGCGTGGCGGCACGGCACAGAGATCCCCTGGGGCGGACCCTGCTCAGGCGGGTGGCGCTCCGCGGCGGGACGGTCCTGCTGGCCTCAGGTCTCACCATCGCCGGCGGGACCTCGCTGGCACCGGCCCTCGGCCCGGCCCGCTACCAGACCACGGCGTCGCCGGTGCTGGTCGGCCAGGTGTCGAAGGTCACCGGCCGCAGCCCCGGGTCGGTCGCGGCGGCGCCCCGGGCAGCGGGCTCCCGGTATCCGGCAGTGGTCTCGCTCTCCGCGATCGATCCGCCGGTACCGCAGGCCAAGGGGACGATCCGGCTCACCGGCACGGTCATGAACAGTGGCAGCACGCCGATCTCCGGCCTGCAGGTGGGCGTCAAGGTCGATCCCGACCGGCTCGGCACCCGGGGCCAGATCGCCGACATCGCCTCACTGAGCACCCCCAACGACTCCGACCCGCCCGCCCTGACCGCCAAGGGCGCCACCCAGTCGCTGGGCACCCTGGCACCCGGCGCGACCAGTAGCTCCTTCTCGCTGACGGTCGCCATCAGCGACATGAACCTGAGCATGGACAGCGGGGTGTACGCGCTCGCGGTCGACGCCACCGGCAGCGTCAACGGATCGTCCCCGGCCCAGGACCTCGGCATCGCGCGGACGTTCCTGCCACTCTTCTCCGCCACCGACGTGAAACCCACACAGATCGCCACCCTGTGGCCGATGGTGGACACCCCCCGGGTCCAGCCGCAGACCTACACCGACGGCCAGCAGCCGGACCAGCCGGTCCTGGCCAACGACGACCTGACCAACGAGCTGGGCGCCGACGGGCGGCTGGGCCAGTTGCAGTCGATCGGCAGCAGCATCGCGGCGCTCAAGCCCACCTGGGTGATCGACCCGGACCTGGTGAACACGGTGGTCGCCATGTCGGGGAACTACCGGGTCGCCACCGGGAACGACACCAAGGGCGCCACCCCGACCTGCGCCTGCACCCAGGCCGGCACCGGCGGCAACGCGGCCAGTACCTGGCTGAAGGGGATGCAGACCGCGGTCGCCGGTCTGGACGGCAGGCAGGTGCTCTCGCTGCCGACCGGGGATCCCGACATCGCCTCCATCGCCCGCGGCACCCAGCAGACCGGATCGCTGGCGGCCTCCCTGAAGGCAGCGGGCTCCGATCTCGGGCAGATCGGCCTCAATCCGCTTCAGGTGAGCGCGGACCACTCGGTGGCCTGGCCCTATGAGGGCTATCTCGACAAGTCGGTGGTCGCGCTGGCCCGCAGCGCGGGGGCGACCGAGATCCTTGCCAACAGCGCCAGCCTGCCCGACTCGCTGACCTACACCCCCAACGCGGCCCGCTCGCTCGGCGGCGGAGTCACCGCGGTGGCCGCCGACTCCGTCCTGTCCTCGATCTTCGCCGGGGACCTGTCCTCCCACAGTGCGCAGATCCTCGCCGAACAGCGCTTCCTCGCGGAGACGCTGGCCATCACCGAGGAGCGGCCCAGCGAGCAGCGCGACATCCTGGTGCAACCGCCGCGCGACATGTCCGCCAGCACCGCGCAGACGCTGGCGAACGCACTGAAGGCGGCAGTGGACGGCAAGTGGGCCACCCCGGTGCCGTACGGGACGGTGGAGCAGGCCCAGCCGACCAAGGACGCCGGGACCAGCATCGCCGCCTACCCCGGCGCCGTCGCATCCAGCCAGCTGAGCAGCGACGCCCTGGCGCAGGTCGCGGGCGTCCAGCAGGGCCTGACCCAGTTGGAGAAGATCCTCTCCCGCCCCGACAAGCTCAACGCCGCGTTCAACGGCGCGGTGCTGCGATCGGTGTCCACCCAGTGGCGGGACCAGGGAGCGGCGGGCGAGGCCTACCGGGACAACACCAGCTCGTACCTGGACAGCCTGCAGGGCGCGGTCTCGATCCTGCTGACCCAGGGAACCACGGTCACCCTGCCGGGCAGCGGCAAAGCGAAGATCCCGATCACGGTGGGCAACGACCTGCAGCAGACCGTGCTCAAGCTGGAGGTCCGGCTCAGCTCCGACGCCTCCCCGGCCCGTCTCAACGTGGATGACCCCGACACTCAGCCGGTGACCGCCCAGGGCGGTACCAAGCCGACCGTCCGGTTCACGGTGACGGCCTCCGCCAACGGGCAGTACCAGATGGTCGCGCAGCTGTACACGACCGCGGACGGAAGGCCCTACGGCGAGCCGGTGGTCTTCTACGTCGACGTCACCAGCCTGCCCAGCGGCGTGATCGCGGTGATGGTGGGTGGCGGCCTACTGGTGGTACTGGCCGCGCTGCGGTTGTACTGGAAGCGCAGGAAGAACGCGGCTCTGGAGGCCGCAGCGGCGCAGGGACCGACCGGCACGGTAGCGGGGACAGGCAATGGAGACGGGAAAAGCGCACGTCACAATGAGCGAAACGCGCCCTGAACCCCTGGGTACTCGCCTTCGGGTGAGAGGCTAGGCATCTGAGACGACCGGGAAGCCCGGTCGTCCCGAACGAGTACCCGGAGAGGTGGCATGAGCGCGCCGCGTGACGGCAGAACCCAGCAGGGCCGCGGTGGACGTGCGTCGAGCCACGGCAATCCTCCGAATGCCCCGGTGACGGCGCCGAGCTCGGAGGTCGGAGCCGACCCCTACCTGGATGAGACCTACGCGCGCGACCCGTACGCCCAGGACCCGTACGGCGAGGCCCCCTACCCCCAGGACCAGTACGGAGCGCCGTCCTACGGCCAGGCACAGTACGACGGGGTGCCGTACGACCAGGCACACTACGGTCAGCCGGGCCACTACGACCAGACCCAGTACCAGCAGCCCTACCAGCAGAGCGGGTATCCGCAGCAGGAGCAGTACCCCCCGCAGCCGAGCCCGCAACCGAACCCCCAGCAGCAGGCCTCGGCACCGCAGGCCGCACAGCAGCAGGGGCCGCAGCAGCACTACGGGCAGCAGCCGGGCCCCCAGCAGCCCTACCCGCAGGGCGGGCAGCAGGCGTACGTCCAGCCGCCCTACCCGGGCACCCCGTACCCGCAGTCGCCCCAGCAGGGCTACCAGCAGGCCCCGTTCCAGCAGGCGTACCAGCCCGAGCAGTACCCGCAGGGCAGCCAGGCCCAGCAGTACGCTCCCGCGCCCGGAACCGCGCCCGACGGCTCGACCGTGCCCGGCTTCGGCCCGCCGCAGGGCTTCAACGCCGATCCGCACTACGCCGACGTCGGCGTCGACGAGCTGATCACGCACAGCACCGAATCCGCGCCGCGCAACCGGGGCGGGGACGAGTCCGCGGACCCCTACGCCTACCTCTTCCGGGAGGGCGACCAGGTCGGCTACTCCCCCGGGATCTACGGCGAGGCCGGCGGCGACGCGGCCGCGGAGTTCACCGGCACCATGCCGCTGCTGCGCATCGACGCCCTGCCGGGCGGTCAGACCGCCGAGAAGGGCGAGGAGGAGGCCGGCAAGGGCGGCGGGATCCTCAGCTCCAGCGCCATCATGGCGGCGGGCACCCTGGTCTCGCGGGGCACCGGCTTCGTCCGCACCATGGTGATCACCTTCGCGATCGGCGTCGGCACCATGGGCGACGCCTACAACGTCGCCAACACCCTGCCCACCCTGCTCTACATCCTGGTCGGCGGCGGCGCGCTGAACGCCGTGTTCGTGCCGCAGCTGGTCCGCAGCATGAAGAACGACGAGGACGGCGGCGAGGCCTACGCCAACCGGCTGCTCACCCTGGTGGTGGTCGGGCTCGGCGGCGTGGTCTTCGCGACCGTCCTGGCCGCACCGCTGCTGGTCCGGCTGGTGTCCGCATCCATCATGAAGGATCCGCAGAGCGCCTCCGTAACGGTCTCCCTGGCCCGCTACTGCCTGCCGACCATCTTCTTCATGGGCGTGCACGTGGTGATGGGTCAGATCCTGAACGCCCGCGGCAGGTTCGGCGCGATGATGTGGACCCCGGTCCTCAACAACATCGTCGTCATCTTCACCTTCGGCATGTTCGCCTGGGTCTACGGGCCGTTCGGCAGGACCGGGGTGTCCCCGGAGACGATCTCCCCCGAAGGCGTGCGGATGCTCGGCATCGGCACCCTGCTCGGTCTCACCGTCCAGGCCCTGTCGATGATCCCCTACCTGAGGGCCGCCGGGTTCAACTTCCGTCCCCGCTTCGACTGGCGCGGCCACGGCCTGGGCCACGCCGCCAAGCTGGCCAAGTGGACCTTCCTGTTCGTGCTCGCCAACCAGGCCGGGTACCTGGTCGTCACGCAGCTGGCCACGGCGGCGGGCAACGCCTCCGGACGCAACGGCACCGGACTCTCCGCCTACTCCAACGCGCTGCTGATCTGGCAGCTCCCGCAGGCCGTGATCACGGTGTCGGTGATGAGCGCAGTCCTGCCACGAATCTCCCGGGCCGCCGCGGACGGCGACGCGTCGGCGGTACGGGACGACCTGTCGTACGGCCTGCGCACCTCAGCGGTGGCGATCGTGCCCGCCGCGTTCCTGTTCCTGTCCCTGGGGCCGATGATCGGGTCCGTCCTCTACGGTTTCGGCTCCTCCTCCCAGGGCACCTCGGTCGGCTACATGCTCTCCGCCTTCGCGCTGGGACTGATCCCCTACTCGGCCCAGTACGTGCTGCTGCGCGGCTTCTACGCCTACGAGGACACCCGCACCCCCTTCTACAACACGGTGTGGGTCGCGGTCAGCAACGCGGCGCTCTCGGCCATCTGCTACTTCGTGCTGCCGGCCAGCTGGGCGGTCACCGGCATGGCCTTCGCCTACGGCTTCTCCTACCTGGTCGGCCTGCTGGTCGCGCTGCCCCGGTTGAGGCGGCGTATCGGCGATCTGGACGGTCCACGGATCTCCCGTACCTACGGGCGGCTCATCGGCGCCAGCATCATTCCGGCCGTCCTCGGATTCCTGGTCTCCTACCTCCTGGTCAACTCCCTGGGGCGGGGCTTCCTCGGGGAGCTCGCCGGTCTGATCGTGGGCGCGGTGGTGCAGTTGGGCCTGTTCGTCGTCATCGCCCAGCGGATGCGGATCGACGAGCTGACCTCGCTGATCGGCATGGTGCGGAGCCGCCTCGGCCGCTGAGACCGGTTAGCGCCTCCCCAGGGCAACTGTCGAGGGGGATCGTGGGTCGTAGTCGAGTAGTGGGAGTTGGCACAATTGGCCGCACGCCCGCAGCGGGTCTGCGGGTGACTCAAGGGGAGGCAGGACGAAGGTGGCGGACCGCAGCAAGGCCCCGGTCGAGGCGATCGTCGAGAACGGTGAGGACGCCGCTCCGATCGGTGAGGTCTCCGCTGAACCGGCGGCCGAGGCGACGGCGGCGATCAACGCCGAGGAGATCGCCGAACTGCTCCGTGACGAGGAAGAATCCGACAGCGATCCCGAGGACGCAGCGGAGAACCAGGCGGAGGCCGAACGCAAGAGCGAGGCGGACGCCGTGGCGGACGCCGAGCCCGCGGACGCCGACCTAGCGGAGGCCGAGCCAGCGGAGGCCGAGCCGGCGGAGGCCAACTCCTCAGCCACCGACCGCTCGGAGGCCGAACCTTCCGAAGCCGAGCCCACTGACGCCGCCATCGACACCGCCACGGACACGGAAGCCAACGCAGCCGAGGCGGAGGCGGACACCGCAGCCGAGGCCACGCCCGGCGTCGCTCCCGATCCTGCCGCCCCTCAGGACGAGGCTCCCGGTGTTCTTCTTCCCGCGCCGGTGCTGCACAGCGGAGACCGCATCGCGGACCGCTACCGGCTGGAGGAATGCCTCACCCAAGCGGGTGTCTTCACCAGTTGGCGCGCGGTCGACGAGAAACTGCGCCGTGCCGTCGGGATCCACATCCTGGCCTCCGGGAACCAGCGCTCCCAAGGTGCTGTCGCCGCCGCCCGCGAGGCGGCCCTGCTCGGCGATCCACGCTTCGTCCAGGTCCTGGACGCAGTCGAGGACGGCGAGTTGGTCTACATCATCCGCGAATGGCTCCCCGACGCCACCGACCTGGGCACGCTGCTCGCCGAGGGTCCACTGGAGGCCTACGAGGCCTACCAGATGGTTCGTCAGGTCACCGATGCGATCGCCTCCGCGCACCGCCGTGGCCTCTCCCACCTCCGGCTCACCCCCTCCTGCGTGCTGCGCAGCGACTCCGGCCAGTACCGGATCAACGGCATCGCCATGGACGCGGCGCTGCACGGCCTGATCGCCGGGGACCGTGCGGACGCGGAACTGCGCGACACCCAGGCCATCGGCGCGCTGCTCTTCGCGGCCCTGACCCAACGCTGGCCCTACCCCGAGGACCGCCACGGACTGCAGGGGATGCCCCGGAACGTCGGACTGGTGCCGCCGGAGCAGGTCAAGGCCGGGGTGCACCGCGGCCTGTCCGACCTCTGCGCACAGACCCTGTGCCCGACACCGGGACGGCACCTTGAGCGGCTGACCTCACCCGAGGCCCTGGCCAAGGCCATCGACCTGATGCCGAAGGTCCGACAGCCCGCTCCGGAACCACTCACAGTCCCCGAGTACCCCCCGTCCAGTTACTCCGCTCCCCAGCACCTTGGCAGCCGCCGACCACAGACCGCACCCGACAGCCCACCTCGCCGGCCCGGCCCGGCCGGGCCCCCACCACTGCCGCCAGCGCTTCCGGGACGCACCGGCCGGGCCCTCAAATGGGGAATCTCCCTGGTCCTGCTCGCCGCGATCGGCCTGGGCAGCTGGGGAATCGCCGAGGCCCTGATGCAGAAGCCCGCCACCACCAGCGGCAGCACCCCCGGGGCGAGTGCCAGCGGTGCCAGCGGGTCCGCGTCCCCGACCCCGAAGGCGCCGCAGGTGCTGCACATCGCCGGGGCCACCGAGTTCTCGCCCCTGGAGACACCGATAGCGGCCAACCTGGTGCCGCTCGCCATCGACGGCAATCCGACCACGGCCTGGATCACCTCGCAGTACGACGGCTACCCCAACTTCGGAAGGCTCACCACGCGAGCCGAAGGCAGCGGCATCATCGTTGATCTGGGCAGCGTCCAGAGCGTCTCCGGCGTGAAGATCACCGTACCGACCAGCGGCCAGACCATGGAGGTGCTCGCGGCGCCGGCCGACGCCGGCAGCGCCCCCAGCGACCTCAGCGGATACACCCAGCGCATCGCCAACAGCGGGGTGTCCACCACGAGCTTCGACAGTGCCCTGCTGGCCACGCCGGTGCAGACCCGCTACGTTCTGGTCCACATCACCAGTCTTCCGCCGGACGGCACAGGCCACTATCGCGGCGGAATCTCGGAGATCCAGATCCTGGGCTGACCCGATCGGCCCGAGGGTGGCAGGCTGGGCTCCGACCCGAAAAGGCTGGGTCCGACTGGGAAGGATGCCGTGGCGGGATCGTCGCAGGAGATCGACGGGACGAGAGCGTCGGAGTCGGCGCTCGCCGCCGCCTCCGACGCCGACCTGTTGAGCCGCCATGTCGCGGGAGATCACGACGCCTTCGGCGAGCTGGTCCGCCGGCACCGGGACCGGCTGTGGGCAGTAGCCCTGCGCACTCTGGGCGACCGCGAGGAGGCGGCCGACGCCCTCCAGGACGCCCTGGTGTCAGCCTTCCGCTCCGCCCATACCTTCCAGGGGCGCTCGGCGGTCACCACCTGGCTGCACCGCATCGTGGTCAACGCCTGCCTGGACCGGGCCCGGCGCGCGGCAAGCCGAAGAACTCGCCCGCTGGATGAGGAGTCCTCGCCAGAGGATCTGCTGGGCCATGACGAGGGCGCCGATGTCTCGGTGGAACGCGGAGAACTTCGCCGGGAACTGGGCACAGCGCTGGCCTCACTGCCCTCCGACCAGCGCGCCGCCCTCGTCCTGGTCGACATGCAGGGCTACCCCGTGGCCGAGGCCGCAGCGATCCTCGGCGTCCCCATCGGCACCGTGAAGAGTCGCTGCGCTCGGGGTCGAGCCCGGCTTCTCCCGCAGATCGCCCATCTCCGCCAGGCCGCCACAGCCGACGTTTCACGTGAAACACCACGCATGGCTGATCATGCTGCGCCCAGGGATAGCTCCTCCGCACCCGGGGGAAGGAACCCGGAAGCGGGCACGACCGTCCCACTACCGACTGTTTCCCAGGCTGGAGGTGAGCTGCCCTCATGAGCTCGACCACTCCTGCCCTCGGCCTGGACTCGTCCGGACATCCCGACGTCGAGGCCATCTCCGACTACCTGGAGGACCTGCTCGCCCCCGAGGTGGCCGCAGCACTGCACGCCCACTTCGCGGGCTGCGCAGAGTGTCTCGACACCCGCGACGCCATCGGCGAGATCCGTTCACTGCTGGGGCGGACGGACACCCCGCAGCTGCCCGCCGAGATCGGGATCCGGATCGACGCGGCACTGGCCGCGGAAGCACTGCTGAGCACCGTGCCGACCGTTGACCCCGCCCCCCACGGTCGGCCCCCGACGGCCCCCGAGCGGCCACCGGGCAGGCCTCGCGGAGAACAGGGACCGGTCGGCCGTCCCCGGCGCGCCCGGAGGGTACGCCAGGCCGTGGTCGGCCTGGCGGCGCTTGCCGCCGTCGGTCTGGCCAGCTTCTCGATCCTGCACCTCACCGGCCCTGGCCCCAGCAGCGCGTCCAGTGCCGCCGGAAACGCAGCCCGGGGACCGGTCGACGCCCCGGCCAGGCAGGCCGGACCCGACTTCACCGACACGGCCTTCACCCAGCAGATCCAGCAGCTGCTCCAGTCGTCGGCGGGCACATCTGCCGGGACGTCCACACCCGCGTCCGGCACCAGGGTTCACCCGCAGAGCACCCGAGTGAACCCCTCCGCGCCCGGCGTCAGCCCCAACGGCGCGGCCTCGCTGCCGGTGCCCTCATGCGTGAGCGCCGGGATCGGGCGCCCCGGCGAGACGCCGCTGACCGTCTCAACAGGCAGCTACCACGGCATCGGCGTATACGCCGTGGTCTATCCTGACCGCGCCGACCCGGCGCACTCAGTCGACGCCTACCTGGTGGACAGTGCCTGCGCCCAGGGCGCGTCCGGCGAGAGTTCGGGACGAATCGCACTGGAGCAGACCGTTCCGCGCGGATGAGCCGCCGGGAATGCGAGACACTTGGGATCCGTTGAGCGGGATGGAATCAGGCAGCAGCGCCGTCCACCTCGTCGGCCCAAGGCCTGCGAAGCGATTCAGGAGATGCAGTGAGCGACGTCCGCAATGTGATCATCATCGGCTCCGGCCCGGCCGGCTACACCGCCGCGCTCTACACGGCGCGTGCCTCCCTGAAGCCGCTGGTCTTCGAGGGGGCGGTATCCGCGGGCGGCGCGCTGATGAACACCACCGAGGTGGAGAACTTCCCGGGCTTCCAGGACGGCATCATGGGCCCCGAGCTCATGGACAACATGCGCGGCCAGGCCGAGCGCTTCGGTGCCGAGCTGATCCCGGACGACATCCTCTCGGTCGACCTGACCGGTGACATCAAGACCGTGACCGACTCCGAGGGCACCGTCCACCGTGCGAAGGCCGTGATCGTCTCCACCGGTTCGCAGCACCGCAAGCTCGGCCTGCCCCGCGAGGACGAGCTGTCCGGCCGCGGTGTCTCGTGGTGCGCCACCTGTGACGGCTTCTTCTTCCGCGACCAGGACATCGTCGTGGTCGGTGGTGGCGACACCGCGATGGAGGAGGCGACCTTCCTCTCCCGCTTCGCCAAGTCGGTCACCGTGGTTCACCGCCGCGACAGTCTGCGGGCCAGCAAGACGATGCAGGAGCGCGCCTTCGCCGATCCCAAGATCAGCTTTGCCTGGAACAGCGAGGTCGCCGAAATCCACGGCGACACCAAGCTGAGCGGGCTCACGCTGCGCGACACGGTCACCGGCGAGACCCGCGAGCTCCCGGTCACCGGGCTGTTCATCGCCGTCGGCCACGACCCGCGCACCGAGCTCTTCAAGGGGCAGCTGGAGCTGGACGACGAGGGCTACCTCCGCGTCGACGCTCCGTCCACCCGCACCAACCTCTCCGGTGTCTTCGGCGCCGGCGACGTGGTCGACCACACCTACCGTCAGGCGATCACCGCTGCGGGCACCGGCTGTGCCGCGGCGCTCGACGCCGAGCGCCACCTGGCCGCGCTCGCCCACCACGCCTCCACCGCTGCCGTCAGCGCCGTCTGAGACACGCCCCACGCAGACTTCCTGCTGAGTCTGCCCGAATACCACCCCCCCGACATCCCCCCGCATACCCAAGGAGCTCCCGTGGCCGGCGCCACCATCACCGTGACCGACTCCACCTTCGACGCCGAGGTGCTCAAGAGCGACAAGCCCGTCCTGGTGGACTTCTGGGCAGCCTGGTGCGGCCCGTGCCGCCAGGTCGCCCCCGCCCTGGAGGAGATCGCCGCCGAGTTCGGCGACAAGATCACCATCGCCAAGCTGGACATCGACGCCAACCCGACGATCCCGGCGACCTACGGCGTGCTGTCCATCCCCACCATGAACGTCTACCAGAACGGCGAGGTCGTGAAGACCATCGTCGGTGCCAAGCCCAAGAGCGCACTGCTCCGGGACCTGGCGGACTTCCTCGCCTGAAGCATCCTCTTCTGAAGCTTCCTCGTCTGAAGAAGTGTCAGCAGTCCCCGCCGGGGCGGGCGCGCACCCCAGCGGGCCCCCCCGCCGGGTTGGGGGTTGACACCGAACCCGGGGGGCCTCGGTTTTTGGGGACACCGCCCAGGTTTGACGGGAAACGGCGCGTACCTG